>JBGSOU010000603.1:0-3462 GCA_041739025.1 Hyphomonas sp. | reverse complement strand
GCAGGCACGGCGCTGGCCGGCTGCGCCGCTACCCTGCTCGCAGCGCCCGGAACCCAGGCCTGCGGCGATGCCACGCCCTTCGGATGGATGGCGCTGGCCTCGGCCGGTGTGCTGATCCTGTCTTTCGGGGTCGTGCCCCTGTCGCGCATCGTCGCCACGGTACTTGGCGCCCATCGCAGCATCCTGTCCCTCGGCTTCTGGCCTTATGCCCTGGCGATCACGGTCGTGGTCGGCATCGTCTCGCTGGTACACGTGTGCATCTTTGGCGGGGCCGCCTATCTCGGGCTGCAACACTGGTTCGCCATCGAAAGCGATCTGTTGCTGATTGCCACCGGCGCCGTGCTGGCAGCCGCAGCCTATGCAATCCTTCGCGGACTGGCGGTATTCTTCACACGGCCGAAAACCTATATCGCCGCCCGCCCGGTCACCTTCTACGAGTACCCGCGCCTTGGACTTCTGGTGCGCGGGATCGCAAAGCAGCTCAACTCGAAAATGCCGGACAATGTCGTGATCGGCCTGCAACCGACCTTCTTTGCCACGTCGTCGCCGGTCTTCACGCCATATGGAAAGGGACCGATGACGGGCCGGACGCTGCACCTGTCCCTGCCCCTGATGTGTCATTTCACGGAAGGTGAACTGAAGGCCGTGATCGGTCATGAGCTTGGGCATTTTTCAGGCGGTGACACGACCTACTCCATGCGGTTCGCGCCGGTTTACATGGGCCTTTCGGCGGCCAGCGAGGCGTTCTCCGCGGCGGACCGGCCGCTGACGCGCTTCCTGTCGATGCCTGCCAAACTGCTGATCGATGACCTCGTCTACGCCTTCTCGGTGGCCGAGCGGCGGATCGGACGGGCGCGCGAACACCGCGCCGACATGAGCGGGGCACAGGTCTCGTCACCCGAGGACATCGCCTACTCGCTTCTGAAATCCTCCCTGCTCGGATCAATCTGGAACGAGCAGATGCAGACCCTGGTCGAACGCGGCCTGAAGGGGCGCTTCTCCCGCAACGTGGTCCGCAACTTTTCGGAGAGCGTCCGGCTCGATGTGGACCGCGCGCGGATTGCGCCGCTGCTGCAGTATGCGCTCGGCGACAGCGTGCCCCACCCCATCGACACCCACCCGCCCACCGAAGACCGGATCGAAGCCTTCGGCCTGAGCCTGGGGGAAATCTGTTCGGAAGACGTTCTGCTGCACCGGTTCTTCACGGCGCCCAAGGTGACCGACGGCCTCGACAACATGATTGCGCTGGAAGAGGACCTGACGGCACTGCAATACCATCTCTACGCCGAGCTGTGGCCGACGGACGAGGATGGCGATCGCTCCATCGACGAAATCTTCCTTGTGCTGCTGATTGATTTCCTGGCCCTCATGGTGACCATCGACGGCAGCGTGGACGACCGCGAAATCCATGCCGCCGAAACCCAGGCCGCCCTGCTGTTCGGCAATTTTGACCGCGAGTCCTTCCGCGAGCGGTGCCGTGCGCCGGAACAGATCCCCTCGCTCGACAAGATGACGTCCTTTGCCAACAAGCTGCTCACGGAAACCGGCATAGAGAACCTCAAGACCGCTTTGCGAGCCATCGCCTCGGCGGACGGAAGCGTGACGCCGGAAGAGGCCAGATTGCTTGCTCTGCTGGACGCCACACTCCAGCCGGAGCCGCCGCAAGCCGATCCGGCGTGAAAGCCCGTTTCATGCGGCGCGCGGATTTGCTATCTGACGCACATGAAACTGCTGATTGCCTCTGCCCTGATCGCCCTGCTCGCCGAAACGCCGCTGGCGGATCCGGACGCTGAAGCGCGCGCGCAGTCGCTGATGCGGGAGATCCGCTGCGTAGCCTGTGAAAATGAGCCCGTCTCGCAATCGTCTGCGGCAATCGCAGAAGACATGCGGATCCAGATCCGGGAGCTTGTCGGCGACGGCGCCTCCGACACAGAAGTGCGCGACTGGTTTGTCAGCCGTTATGGTGAATTCGTGCTGTTCCGTCCCCCGGCGCGGGATGCTTCGGGATGGTTACTCTGGGGTTTGCCTTTTGCGCTGTTGCTGGCGGGCGCGGCGGGCGGGCTGGCGTTTGCCCGGGAATCGCGCGGCAAGGCCCCGGACATCCAGGCCGAAGACGTCTGAAACCGGACGGCTTTTTGGCTGAACGCCACCTTCAAAGCCCGGCCAAATCACCTAACTGTCTTTTAATGACCACATTACCCTTGGCATGTTTATGTTCATCCTCGTCGCAGGAAACGGCGACAAAATCATTTCGTTGGAGCGGTTTATGAGCAAAATTGGAGTTTCGGCCCAGGCAATGCTGGCGGCCGTGTTTGGCGCAGCGATCATGGGATCTGCTGTTGTCGTTCCAAAGCTGCTCTCCCCTGAGGCCGGTGCCCAGCCGATCGCGATCCAGCCCCCGCCGGGCGCCCCGCTGAGCTTTGCAGACCTGATCGAGAAGGTCGAACCGGCGGTGGTTTCGGTCAACGTGATCTCGACCCAGGAATTGAGCAGCCTTGGCGACATGGACCAGTTCTTCGAACAGTTCCGCGGCATGCCCGGGCTTGAGGATTTCTTCGAACAGCGCCGTCAGCAGCAGGAACAGGAAAGCCCCCGGACGCGCGAGGCCCGCTCGCTCGGATCCGGCTTCTTCATCTCGCAGGACGGTCTCGTCGTTACCAACAACCACGTGATCGACAACGCCACCCAGATCCAGATCGTGATGAGTGACGGGCGCGAGCTCGACGCCGAACTCGTCGGCAAGGATCCGCTGACCGATCTGGCCGTCGTGCGCGTCAAGGAGCCGGGCCCGTTCCCGTATGTGAAATTCGGCACGTCCAAGGAAATCCGCAAGGGCGACTGGGTCGTGGCGCTCGGCAACCCGTTTGGCCTGGGCGGCACCGCCACGGCGGGCATTCTCTCGGCAGACGGCCGCGAACTCGGCTCGGGAAGCCCCTATACTGACTTCCTGCAGATCGACGCGCCCATCAACCGGGGCAACTCCGGCGGCCCGACCTTCGATCTCAAGGGCAATGTCATCGGCGTGAACTCGCAGATCCTGTCACCCACCGGCGGCTCCGTCGGCATCGGTTTCGCGATTCCGGCGGAACTCGCGAAGGAAGTGACCGACACGTTGATCAAGAGCGGCCGCGTCTCGCGCGGCTGGCTCGGCGTGCAGATCGGTGACCTGACGCCCGAATTCGCTGAAGCCCTCGGCCTCGAAGATGTCAAAGGCGCCCTCGTCGCGGACGTCACGAGCGGGAGCCCGGCGGAACGCGGCGGCTTGAAGCGCAATGACATCATCCTGTCGGTCAATGGCCAGAAAGTGACCGACTCGACCTCGACCACCCGCCTTGTCGCCAAGCTGATCGCCAACACGCAGAACAAGTTTGAAATCCTGCGCAACGGCAAGGCGCAAACGCTGAACGTGACGGTCGGCGAACGCCCGGCGGACCCCGCCGCAGCCGGCCAGCCGAATGGCGG
>JBGSOU010000456.1:0-13511 GCA_041739025.1 Hyphomonas sp. | reverse complement strand
GCCATCACACCGTTCCAGGCGCTGACCACCGCCCTCTCCGGCCAGGTCGGCACCGGCAACATTGTGGGCGTCGCCACGGCGATCACGCTCGGCGGGCCTGGCGCGATCTTCTGGATGTGGATCACCGCGATCTTCGGGATGGCGCTGGCCTTCGCCGAAAGCTCGCTGGCCATCAAGTACCGGGAGCGGGACGAGTACGGGCGCCTGAATGGCGGCCCGATGTACTACATCACCAACGGCCTCGGAAAACACTGGAAGTGGCTCGCGGTCCTTTTCTGCCTTGGCACGATCGTCTCCGCGATGGCGACCGGCGGCATGATCCAGGCCAACGGCATGACCCAGAACATCATGGCCGAACTCCAGCCCTTCGGCATCGACGTACCGACCTGGGTGATCGGCATTGTCGTCTCACTGCTCGTCTTCATCATCATTGTCGGCGGCATCAAGTCGATCGGTAGCGTGGCAGAGAAACTCGTGCCGGCGATGGCTTTGCTCTATGTGGTCATGTGCATCGTGGTGCTGGTGCTCAACGCTCAGGAGATCCCGGATGCGTTCAGCATGATCTTTGCCTCTGCGTTCGGCCTGCAACAGGCAGTTGGCGGCCTTGCCGGTTACGCTGTGCTCTCGGCCGTCCGGTTCGGCGTTGCGCGCGGCCTGTTCTCGAACGAGGCAGGGCAGGGTTCGGCGCCCATCGCGCACGCCGCCTCGCAGATGAAAAACCCGGCGCGCCAGGGCGAGATCGCGATGATCGGCGTGTTCGTCGATACGCTGATCATCTGTACCATGACGGCGCTCGTGATCATCACCGCCGAAGGTACGTTCGCGACTTCTGCGCAGTTCCTGGCCAAACCGGAAATGGTGGCGGAGGTCTCACCGAGACGACGACACACCTGTGGATGGCCGAGGGCGCCAATCCGGCAACGTTGACCAATCGTGCCTTCACCGACGCCCTGCCCGGCCCGGTCGGCGGCTGGATCGTCACGCTGTGCCTGACGCTGTTTGCCTTCACCACGATCATCGGCTGGTCCTACTACGCCGAACAGGCCGTAACCTTCCTGATCGGCGAATGGGCGACCAAGCCGTTCCGCTTCCTCTGGTGCGGTATCATTTTTGTCGGCGCGATTGCGCAGGTGAACATCGTCTGGATGATGGGCGACATTGCCAACGCCTCGATGGCCGTGCCGAACCTGATTGCGATCCTGGCACTGTCCGGCGTGGTCGTGGCGATCCACCGCAAGAACGGTGATCCGGATACGGAAGATGGCGACAGTATCATCGCCCTGTCCGACAAGGCCGCCGCACAGCAAAACGCGCCCGCCGAATAGGCGGACGCGTGCCGGAAGTTCGCAAAGGCAGGGCTTTCTAGATCGTCAGGACGATCTTGCCGAAGTGCTGTTGGCTGGCCTGGTGTGCGAAGGCGGCGGCGATCTGGTCGAGCGGGAAGCGGCTGTCGATCACCGGCTTGAAACCGGTCGCGTCGATGGCCTCGACCATGTCTTCCTGGTGGCGGCGCGAGCCGACCGTGATGCCGGAGACGGTGATGTTGCGCGAGAACAGCGCCGCCGTCGGCACTTCGCCGGAGACGCCGGTAAGCACGCCGATCAGCGAAATATGGCCGCCGGGGCGGCAGGCGTTGATTGACTGGGCCATGGTGCCCGGTCCGCCGATCTCCACGACTTCATCGACGCCGCGGCCGCCGGTGAGCTCGAAGGCCTTTTTGCCCCAGTCCGGTGTTTCCTTGTAGTTGATGACATGGTCAGCGCCGAGCGCGCGGAGCTTCTCCATTTTCGCTTCCGAAGACGAGGTGGCGATGACGCGCGCGCCGGTCGCCTTGGCGAATTGCAGCGCAAAGATCGACACGCCACCGGTGCCCTGCACCAGCACCCAGTCCCCGGGTTTCGTCTTGGTCTCGACATACATGCCGCGCCAGGCGGTGAGCGCCGCGCAGGGGAGCGTCGCCGCTTCGTCGAAGGTCCAACCCTGCGGCATGCGCGTGAACGAGGTTTCCGGAGCAGCGACGAATTCGGCGCCGAAGCCGTCCGCGCCGTCGCCCGGCACGCTGGCAAAGCCGGCGGCTTCGACCTGGCCGGACTGCCAGCTCGGGAAGAAGAGCGAGATGACCCTGTCGCCGACCTTCCATTTGGTGACGCCCTCGCCCACGGCGACGACTTCGCCAGCGCCATCCGACATCGGGATGCGGCCATCCGGGGTCGGTATGCCGCCGAGCACGACGATGAAATCGTGATAGTTGAGCGAGCTGGCCCGCACGCGGACCAGCACTTCGCCGGCCTTTGGTGCTGGATCAGGGCGAGTCTCGATGACGAGCTTGTCGAGCCCGCCGGGTTTCTTGACGGCTGCTACTTTCATGGAACGTTCCTCCCGTTTCTGCGCCACGGGAGGTGCCGCGCCCTAAGGGAAGTCAAGGGGCGGCGAGTCTGGCCTCGCGCAACGCCTTGCGCCGCACCTTGCCCGCATCATCGCGCACCGGCTCGGCGACATACTCGAAACCCTTCGGGATCTTGTAGCGCACAAGCCGCTCGGCGAGATGGGCCTCCATCGCTTCCGGATCCGCCGGCCCTTCAGGCCGGTCCACCACGGCGTAGAGGCGGGCGCCCATGTCTTCGTCCGGCAGCCCGATCACCGCCGAAGAGCGCACGCCGGGAAAGGCATCGATCGCGGCTTCGACTTCGGCCGGGTAGATGTTTGCGCCGCCGACGAGGATCATGTCGGACAACCGGTCGGTCAGGTAAAGGTAGCCGTCGGCGTCCATCCAGCCCATGTCACCGAGGCTTTCCCAGCCGCCATCGATGGCCTTCGCTTCGGCGCCGATATAGCGATAGGTCGTGCCGGCGCCGGCCAGCGGGCGGATGAACACCTCGCCGACGTCGCCGGGCGGGAGCGTGGCGCCCGCCTCATCGACAATTTTCATCTCGCAGGTCTCGACGGGGCGGCCGACCGATCCCTTGTGGGTGAGCCATTCCGTACCCTGAATGGTTGTGGAGCCCTGCCCTTCCGTGCCGCCATACAGCTCCCAGATCACCTCCGGGCCGAGCCATTCTATGAAGCATTCCTTCAGCCAGGGCGGGCACGGCGCCGCAAGGTGCCAGAGCGCCTTGAGGCTGGACAGGTCATGCTTGGTGCGCACCTCGTCCGGCAAGGCCCAGATGCGGCGCATCATGGTCGGCACGGTGTAGATCACATCGACGCGGTGCTCTTCGATCAGGCGCAGCGTTTCTTCGGCGTCAAAGCGGGTCGTCACGACGATGGTGCAGCCCTTGAACAGGGCGGTCATGGCCCAGAGGAACGGGCCGTTATGGTAGAGCGGGCCGGGGATCAGCATGCAGCCTTGCGGCTCGATGTTCAGCATCGGCAGATCGGGATCGGCCGCCGCCGGCGCCTTCGAGACAATCAGCTTCGGACGCCCGGTTGATCCGCCTGACGTCATCGCCTTGTAACTGGCCGCCGTGACTTCCGGCAGCGGATCATCGGCAAGCGACGCGTCCGGAACAAATCCCGCCGGCAGGCAGGCGGCGGGCGCATACTCGCCGGGCTCAACCCCGACCACGAGGCTGGGACGGCCGACCTCGACGATCTGGTCGCGCTCGAATTTCGGCATCCGGGCGGAGACCGGCTGCGGCGTGGCGCCTGCCTTCCAGGTTGCGAGGCAGGCCTCGAAGAATTCAATGCCGTTGGGTAGAGCGATGGTGACGAAATCGTCTGTCTTCACCCCCAGCGCCTGATAGGCGCGCGCCAGCCGGTTGGTGCGCGCTTCGAGTTCGGCCCAGGTGACCGCGCTACCCTCGTGAAAGAGCGCCGTGCGGGAAGGCTGGATCGCCGTCCAGTGCGCGAGGATGCGCGAGAGCGAGATGACTGACATGCGGTGAGGACTCCCCTTGTTTTTTATCTGCAGGCCGATCTTCAGATCCCGGCCCGTTTCAGAAGGCGCTGGAAGCCGGACCAGAACTCCGCCCGCCGGTCATCGGTCTCCATCAGGATTTCGTGCATCGCGCCTTCGACGGTGATGTGCTCGCAATCCTTGAGGCGGCGGGCGATCTCGGCGTGCGAGGCATTGTCGACGAGTTTTTCCTCGGCTGCCGACGCCACGAAGACCGGAATGGTCACCTTTGCCAGCGCCTTCGGCTTGGTGAAGGTGGCGAGAATGTCGAGCGAGGCGCCGAGCCAGCCCCAGGTGACCGGGCCGAGTTCCAGGTCCGGCGCCGCCTCGATCAGGTCGCGCTGCATTTCCCAGCGGCGCTTGTCATGCGTGACGATGTTGTTGTCGAACCGTTCGGGTGGCCCCGGCTGGATGGCATAATCGCCCGAGCGTCCGGTGGCGCGCATCGCCCAGACGAGATAGCTCATCCCGAAGAATTTCGACTTGAGGCCCCACATCGGCGCCGAAAAGGCGGCGGCGTCGACCTTCACCAGACCCTGCGCGATGGCCGCCAGCGCGATCGCGCCGCCCATCGAATGCGCCAGGCAGATGTGCGGCCTCGGCAGCTGGTCATTGAACGTCTCGAGGCCGCGCGCCAGCGCCCCCATGAAGGTTTCGAACCGGTCGATATGACCCTTCTTGCCGTCTTCAAGCAGGCGCTCGGACAGGCCCTGTCCGGGCCAGTCGAGGATCAGGACGGCAAAGCCCATCTTCTGCAATTCGCGGCCGACCTCGAAATATTTCTCGATGAACTCGGTGCGGCCGGGGCAGACGATGACCGTGCCGCGCGGCTTCGACGGCGCCAGCGCAGGGGCGAGACAGGTGCGCAATTCCCGTCCCGAGGCGCCCTTGAACCACACAACCCGGGCGCCATCCGGCGCGGGATTGTTCTTCAGGTGAACGAACTCGGACGGTCTTGCCTGCGTGTCGGCCATGGCGCACCTCCTGCTACATACTGAAAAGCCGCCCGAAGCTGTCTCCGGGCGGCCTCCAACGTCAAGCCCTGACGGGCGGACCGGATCAGCCGGCGAGCTTCTTCATGAGGCTCTGCAGCTGCATCGCGACCGACATGTCGCCGGCCACTTTCAGCTTGCCTTGCATGAAGGCCATCGTCGGGTCCATGGCGCCCGCAGCGATCTTGGCGAAGTCATCCCAGTTCACGGAAATGGTTGCGTCCGCCGGATCGTCAGAATTGTTGGCGGTGTTGTTCACGCCGTCGATCAGCAGCTTGCCGGCGCTGCCGAAGTCAAACTTGACGGTTTTCTTGAAATCGCCGCCGCCAGCCATGGCTGCTGCGGCGCGCGAGGTGAGTTCTGCGAGATCCATCCGGGTGTTCCTCCTTGGAATTGGGTCTGGCAGGGATAAAGCAAACCGGAACGCGAGGAGCAAGAAGATTCCCTTGACGCGCCCAACGGCAAGGCGATCACCTGCTGCTCATGAGTTGGGAAAAGTCGATTGAGGAACTTCGCCGGCGCGAGCGTCTGGCCGAGCGGATGGGCGGCGATGAGCCGGTCGAGCGTCAGCGCGGGCGCGGCAAGCTGACGGTACGGGAACGTGTGGCCTTTCTGGCAGATCCCGGCAGCTTTCATGAAATCGGCAAGATCGCAGGCAAGGCGACCTATGGCGCCGACGACGAACTGGAGGCGTTCACACCTTCCACATCGGTCACCGGCCGGGCGCGTCTCGAGAACCGCCCGGTGGTGATTCTCGCCGACGATTTCACCGTGCGCGGCGGCGCCTCGGATGCCTCGATCTGGCAAAAGATGGTCCAGATGATCAAGATGGCGACCGAGTACCGGATGCCGCTGGTCCAGATGATCGACGGCACCGGCGGTGGCGGCTCGGTCAAGAGCCTCGAGAAAGATCCGCGCACCTACATCCCCGAGACGCCCGGCTGGAACGAGATCGTGCAGGGCCTGTCGCAAGTGCCGTTCGTGTCGCTGGCGCTGGGCCCCTGCGCGGGGATGGGCGCGGGGCGCGTTGCGGCCAGTCATTTCTCCGTGATGGTCAAGGAGCTGAGCCAGGTGTTCGTGGCAGGCCCGCCGGTCGCCATCGCGCTCGGCGAGAACGTCACCAAGGAAGAACTCGGCGGCTGGAAAATCCAGGCGCAGAACGGAACCATCGACAATGTGGTCGATACCGAAGCAGATGCGTTCACGGCGGCCCGGCGCTTCCTGTCCTACCTGCCCGGCTCCGTGCACGAGATTCCGGAGCGCCGTCCGCCCACGGATGACCCCAGGCGCCGGGACGAGAGCCTGCTCTCCATCGTGCCGAAGGATGGGCGCACGCCCTACAAGCCGCGCCGGATCATCGAGGCCGCCGTCGACCAGGGCAGCTTTTTCGAGATCGGCCATGACTGGGGCCGGGGCATCGTGACCGGCCTCGCCCGGATCGACGGCTATGCGGTCGGCATTCTCGCGGGTGATCCCTTTTTCCTCGACGGGGCCTGGACGGCAGATGTGTGTGACAAGGTCACGCGCCACATGGACCTCTGCTCGACCTTCCACCTGCCGGTCATCCACTTCGTGGACTGTCCGGGCTTCGCGGTCGGCGTGAAGGCGGAAACCGCCGGCGTCACCCGCGCCGGCGTGCGCGCGATGACGGCGGTCTACCAGGCCGACGTGCCCGTCTGCTCGGTCGTGATCCGCAAGGCCTACGGTCTGGCCGGATCGGTGATGATGAACCAGTCAAAGACTAAATGGCGCTATTGCTGGCCCAGTGGTGACTGGGGCTCCCTCCCGATGGCGGGCGGGATCGAGGCGGCGTTCCGCAAGGAATTGTCGGAAGCCGACAATCCCGAGGAGCTGAAAGCCCAGCTCTACAAGAAGTTCGAAGCGATCCGCTCGCCGTTCCGGACGGCCGAGAGCTTCCTTGCCGAAGAGATCATTGACCCGCGCGACACGCGGGCGCTGCTGGTCGACTACGTCCACCATGCGCAGCGCGTTCTGCAGCCCGGCGAGCGGCGCGTCACCTTCCGGCCCTGAACCGGCTTGAACTCTCCCCGAATCGGGCCCCCTCTTGCCATTTTCGGGGCAATGATGCGTGAGTGCCTGATCCGGGGAGGACTGCATCCATGAAACTCAGACATTTACTCGCTGCCAGCACATCCGCGCTCCTGCTGGGGGCCTGCGGCGCAGCCGATCGCAGCTACGAATCGAGCCCGTCCATGGCGCCGCCCGCGCCGGAGATGGCCGACAAGATGGAAAGTGCGATCTACACTGAGGAGTCGGCCAGCGGCGGCGAAGCCGCGCCGGAGGCGCCGGGGGCGGTCCAATACATAGCCTATGCGCATGCCATAGGCCTGCGGATCCCGGTCAAGGCCATCGAGCCCACGATGCAGGCCCACATCGATGCCTGCAACACGGCGGGGCCAGCGGTCTGCGTGGTCACGAATTCCTGGCTCAATGCCTATTCCGAAGACGAGGCCTCCGCCTCCTTGAACCTGCGCGCGACGCCGGCCTGGATCGAAACCTTCCTTGGCGGCATCGAGGCGGAAGCCGAGGCTGTGAAGGGCGAGGTCACCAACCGTCAGACGACGGCGGAAGACCTGACCGTTTCGATCATCGACACGGACGCCCGCCTGAAGGCGCAGGAAACCCTGCGCGGGCGCCTGCAGCAATTGCTGGAAAGCCGCCCCGGCGAGCTGAAGGATGTTCTGGAAACCGAGCGCGAGCTGGCCCGCGTCAACGGCGAGATCGACTCACTCAAGTCCAGCCTCGCAGCGCTCCGCCTGCGGGTGGACATGAGCCAGCTGTCGGTCAGCTACGAGACGAAGCGCAACCCAGTTTCGCAAGGCGCGCTCGCCCCGCTGGGCGACGCCTTCGGCGGCTTCTTCTACAATCTATCGAGCGCCATTGCGGCGGTGATCACCGCCTTCGCCGTTGGCCTGCCCTGGCTGATGCTGATCGGCGCGCTGCTGTGGATCTGGTTGCGCCTGATCTGGCCGCGCATCCGCCGCAAGAAACCGCCGGTGGCCTGAGGCGGCGAGGTTCGGCGTCGTCGCAGGTCCCAGCCTGGGCTGGGACCTGTCCGGCGCTAGGCCCGTTCGGATTGCTTCTTCTTGGCGGGCACCTTGCGAGCCAGCAGCAGCGAGGCAACTTCCTTGGGCACAATCATCAGCATCTGGCTGAGGGTCGTGTCCCAGTCGTCGATCAGTTCCTTGCCGCGAAGCGATCCGGTCCGCTTGGCGTGTTCTTCAACCAGCGCCCTGGCTTCGCCGATATGCTCCTCCGGCATCTCGGCCAGGGGATACCAGTCGACGGTGTCCGGATTGACGACGTGCTCGAAGCGTCCTGCCGGGTCCCAGACATAGGCAGCGCCGCCCGTCATGCCGGCGCCGAAATTGTCTCCGGCCGGCCCGAGGATCACCGCGCGGCCGTTGGTCATGTACTCGCAGCCGTTCGCGCCGCAGCCTTCGACCACCGCCTTCGCGCCCGAGTTGCGCACGGCAAAACGCACACCGGCGGTTCCCGCCGCAAACAGCTTTCCGGCCGTCGCGCCATACAGGCAGGTATTGCCGATGATCGCATCGCCGATGGCGGCGCGACGGTCTCGCGGACGCGGCGTGACGACAATTGTCGCCCCCGAGAGGCCCTTGCCGACATAATCGTTCGCGTCGCCGAGCACCTCCAGCAACAACCCCTGCACGCTGAAGGCGCCGAGCGACTGGCCGGCCGAACCTTCGAGCCGGATATGCAGACGCCCTTCGGGTAGCGACTGCATGCCGAACTTGCGCGTGATGCGCGTACTGGCCCGCGCGCCGATGGCCCGCATCGTGTTCTGCACGCCGTATTCCAGCTGCATCTTCTCGCCGCGCTCGAAGAACGGTTCGGCGTCGCGGAGGATCTGGGCGTCGAGCGTGTCGGGCACCGGTTCGCGGCGGTTGGGCTTGTAGACCACCGGCGCATCGGTATCGACCTGCACGAGGAGCGGGTTGAGATCGAGGTCATCGAGATGGGCGGCGCCGCGGCTGACCTGTTTGAGCAGGTCCGTGCGGCCGATGGCTTCGTCGAGCGAGCTGAGGCCGAGCGAGGCCAGGATTTCGCGCACGTCCTCGGCAATGAAGCTCATCAGGTTCACGACCTTCTCGGGGCTGCCCGAGAAGTGCGCGCGCAGTGCTTCGTCCTGCGTACAGACCCCCACCGGGCACGTGTTGGAATGGCACTGGCGCACCATGATGCACCCCATCGCCACGAGCGAAGCCGTGCCGATGCCATACTCCTCGGCGCCGAGCATCGCGGCGATGACGATGTCACGACCCGTGCGCAGTCCGCCGTCCGTCCGCAGCGTGATCTTGTCGCGCAGGTTGTTCAGCGACAGGACCTGATGCGCTTCGGCAAGGCCGATTTCCCACGGAAGGCCGGCATACTTGATCGAGGTCTGCGGGCTCGCGCCCGTGCCGCCAACCCCGCCGGCGATCAGGATGATGTCCGCCTTGGCCTTGGCCACACCGGCCGCCACCGTGCCGACACCGGACTGGGCGACCAGCTTCACGCAGACCCGGCAATCCGGGTTGATCTGCTTCAGGTCGTAGATCAGCTGGGCCAGGTCTTCGATTGAGTAGATGTCATGGTGCGGCGGCGGCGAGATCAGCGTCACGCCGGGCGTCGCATGGCGCAGGCGCGCGATCAGTTCGGTCACCTTGAAGCCGGGCAGCTGGCCGCCCTCGCCGGGTTTGGCGCCCTGGGCCACCTTGATCTCGATCTCGCGGCATTCGTTCAGGTATTCCGCTGTCACGCCGAACCGGCCCGACGCGATCTGCTTGACGGCCGAATTCATGTTGTCGCCGTTCGGCAGGGGCCGGTAGCGCGCGCGGTCTTCCCCGCCCTCTCCGGATACGGATTTTGCACCGATCCGGTTCATCGCGACGTTCAGCGTCCCGTGCGCCTCGGGCGACAATGCGCCCAGCGACATGCCGGGCGTGACGAACCGCTTGCGGATTTCGTTGATCGACTGGACCTGGCTGAGCGGCACCGGGGCGCCGGCGGCCTTGAAGTCGAGCAGGTCGCGCAACTGGATCGGGTCGCGCGCATGCACGGCGTCGACATACTTGCGATAGATCGAATAGTCGCCGCGGTCACACGCTGCCTGCAACGTATGGATCAGGGTGCCGTCCAGCGCATGGAGTTCGTCCGACGCCCGCAGGCGGTAGAACCCTCCGACCGGCAGCGAGATCACGTCTTCGTCGAACGCCTTCTGATGGCGCGCAAGCGCGTTCTCTTCGAGACCCGCAAGACCGAGGCCCGAGATCCGGCTCGACATGCCCGGGAAGTAGTCTGCCACCAGTGCGCGGCTGAGGCCGAGGGCCTCGAAGTTGTAGCCGCCGCGATAGGAGGAGATGACCGAGATGCCCATCTTGGAGATGATCTTCAGAAGACCCGCTTCGATGGCGTCCTTGTAATTCTTCACCGCCTGGCCCAGCGACAGATCGCCGAGCAGGCCGCGGGCATGACGATCTGCAATCGCATCCTGCGCGAGGTAGGCGTTGACGCAGGTTGCGCCCGCGCCGACGAGCACCGCGAAATAGTGCGTGTCGAGACATTCGGCCGAACGCACGGTGATCGAGCAGAAGGTGCGAAGCCCCTGCGCGACGAGGTGCGAGTGCACCGCGCCTGTCGCCAGGATCATCGGCACGGCAATCCGGCTCGAGGACTGGTTCTCGTCCGTCAGGATGATGTGCTCGCGCCCGGCGCGGACGGCCTCATCCGCCTCGCGGCGGATACGCTCGAGCGCTTCCTTGAGCGCGTCGCCCTCTGCCGAGGTGACGTCTGCCGCCGCAAACGTGCAATCGATGATCTCTGTTCCGAGCCCGAGGCGCGTCAACAGGCGCTCATACATGCCGGTGGTCAGAACGGGGCTTTCCAGAACGAACACTTCCTGCTGGGACTTGTCCGTATCCAGAACGTTTCCAAGGTTCTTGAACCGGGTGCGCAGGCTCATCACCCGGCCTTCCCGCAACGGGTCGATCGGCGGGTTGGTCACCTGGCTGAAATTCTGCCGGAAGAAATGGCTCATCGGGCGGAAGGCCGAAGACAGGACAGCCGGCGCCGTGTCGTCGCCCATCGAGCCGATCGCCTCCTTCGCGCTCTCGGCCATCGGCGCGAGGATGAGCTCCAGCGTTTCCAGCGAATAGCCGGCCGCCGTCTCGCGGCGCAGCCGCTCTTCGCGGTTGAACAGGACCGGCTCCGGGCCGGGGCCGATTTCCGGCTCGAGCTCGACCACGGCTTGCAGCCAGTCCTCGTAGGGCGCCTGCGCGGCGAGGTAATCGATGATCGCGCGGTGGTCGTAGAACGTGCCGGTTTCCAGATCCGCCGCGATCATGCCGCCCGCGGGGATCGACCCGCGCCGCACGATCTCGTGATCGCCGAGGGGACACATGCCGGTTTCCGATCCAACCGCCAGGATACCGTCCGCCGTCAGGGCATAACGCAGCGGACGCAGGCCGTTGCGGTCCAGCCCGGCAATCGCCCAGCGGCCATCAAAGGCCGCGATACCTGCCGGGCCGTCCCATGGCTCCATCACCGAATTGCAATAGTCGTACAGGGCACGGTGCGCCGACGGCATCGTGGATTCGCGTTTCGACCAGGCCTCCGGAATCAGCATCGCCTTCGCCATCGGCGCCGAACGGCCCGATTTGCACAGCATTTCCCAAACCGCGTCGAGTGCGCCGGAATCCGACGTGCCGTCCGGAATGATCGGCTTGATGTCATCGACATTGTCGCCGTAGGCCTCGGAGACCATCCGGATCTCGTGGCTTTTCATCCAGTTCTTGTTGCCGCGCAGCGTATTGATCTCGCCATTGTGCGCAATCATGCGGAAGGGCTGGGCCAGCGACCATTGCGGGAAAGTGTTGGTCGAATAGCGCTGGTGGTAGATGGCAAACGCCGACACGAAGCGCTCGTCGCGCAGGTCCAGATAGAAATTGTCGATATCGGCGGCGAGGAACATGCCTTTGTAGATCAGCGACTTGTGATTCAGCGAGCAGACATAGAAGGACGGGATGCTCGCCTCGCGCGCGCGCCGCTCAATCCGGCGCCGGCAGATGTAGAGTTCGCGCTCCATCTCGTCCACGCCGCGGCCCCGGGCATCGCGAAACATGATCTGTTCGATGGCGGGGCGCGTGTCTTTCGCCTTCTGGCCGATCACCGAGACATCCACCGGCGGCTGGCGCCAGCCATAGATGTAGAAACCCGAGCGCAGAACTTCGCGTTCGACAATCGTGCGGGCGGCTTCCTGTGCGCTGAAATCCGTACGCGGAAGGAAGATCTGCCCGACGCAGATCCGGTCATTCGTCGGGTTGTGGCCCGTCCGGCTGACATGTTCGCGGAAGAAATCCTGCGGCACGTCAAGCCGGATGCCGGCACCGTCTCCGGTCTTGCCGTCGGCGTCCACCGCCCCCCGGTGCCAGACGTTCTTCAGCGCCGCGATGCCCATCGCCACGATCTCGCGCTTCGGCTTGCCGTCGAGCGAGACGACGAGGCCGACGCCGCAGGCGTCCTTCTCGTCTTCCGGATTGTAGGCGTGCCCGTCGATCAGTTTCTGACGGTTGGCTTCGTACTGTTTCACATAATCCGACATCTGACTTACTCCGCCGCCACTCTGGTGGACGCCATGGCTTTCATCGCCTTGTTCATTGCTTCTGCCGCGTCGCGGCCATCCTTGATCGCCCAGACGACGAGCGAGGCGCCGCGCACGATATCGCCCGCGGCATAGACACCCGGAAGGCTCGTCTGCATGGTTGCATAGTCCACCCGGACGGCGCCCCAGCGATTGACGGTCAGAGCCGGTTCATCGAACAGCATTGGAAGGTCTTCCGGGTCAAAGCCGAGCGCCTTGATCACGAGGTCCGCCTTCACGTCGAAGGTTTCGCCGGTCTTGACCGGGCTCTGACGGCCGGACGCATCCGGCTCGCCGAGTTTCATGCGGCTCGCGCGCACCGCCTTGGCCTTGCCGGTTTTCGTGTCGAGGATGGCTTCCGGATTGGCGAGCCATTCGAACACCACACCCTCTTCTTCCGCATTCTGAACTTCGCGCTGGGACCCCGGCATGTTGGCCCGGTCGCGGCGGTAGAGACAGGTCACCGATTTGGCGCCCTGCCGGATCGCCGTGCGCACGCAGTCCATCGCCGTATCGCCGCCGCCGATGACGACGACCCGCTTGCCATTCGCATCCAGATCGCCGGACGCAAAGGCCGGCACCGTGTCGCCAAGCCCGACGCGGTTGGAGGCGGTGAGATAATCGAGTGCGGCCAGCACGCCCTCGGCGCCGCTGCCGGGACATTTCAGATCCTTCGCCGCATAGACACCGGTGGCGATCAGCACTGTGTCATGCGCGGCGCGCAGGTCTGCGAGCTTCGCGTCCTTGCCGACGCGCGTATTGAACCTGAACTGAATGCCGGACGCCTCAAGATGCTTGATCCGGCGCTCGACAACATCCTTTTCAAGCTTGAAGCCGGGAATGCCGTACATCAGCAGGCCGCCGCCCCGGTCATACGCATCATAGACCGTGACCTGGTAGCCCTTGCGGCGCAGCTGCTCGGCGGCGGCGAGGCCGCCCGGCCCCGCCCCGATGATGCCGG
>JBGSOU010000447.1:0-2823 GCA_041739025.1 Hyphomonas sp. | reverse complement strand
CTGGCCGGAGCGGGTGGACGTGATCGCGCAGGTGCCGGACGGGCCGCCCCTGAGTTTCGTCTGGCGGCGGGTGATGCGGCGGGTGGTGCGTTCCGACGGGCCGGAGCGGATTTCGCCGGAGTGGTGGACCTACCTGCCCGGCAAAGAGGCGAAACCGGCACCGCTGCCCCGCACCCGGGACTATTACCGGATCGAGGATGCAGAGGGGCGGCGCTACTGGGTCTTCCGCGAAGGCCTCTATGATGACGGGCGCGGAGAGTTCCCCGAATGGTTCGTACAGGGACTGTTTGCATGACCCGTTATGCCGAACTCGCCATCACCACGAATTTTTCCTTCCTGCGGGGCGCCAGCCATCCGGAGGAATTGGTGCGGCGTGCCGCAGAGCTGGGCCTCCAGGCCATCGGCGTGGCGGATCGCAACACCCTGGCCGGTGTCGTGCGCGCACACCTCGCGGCGAAGGAGATTGGCCTGAAACTGCTCGTCGGCGCGCGGCTTGTGCCTGTGGATGGGCCGGAGATTCTGGCCTACCCGGTGGACCGGGCCGCCTATGGCCGCCTCTCGCGCCTCCTGTCCGAAGGCAAGCTGAAGGCGGAAAAAGGCGCATGCCATCTGGACCTGCCGGACATCCTCGGCGCGAGCGAGGGCCTGGTTCTGATCGTGTTGCCACCGCACAGACCCGCTGGTGGATTTGAGGCAGCGCTGGCGCAGATTGCCGAAGCCGCCCCCGGGCGGACCTATCTTGCCGCACGGTACACCTATGCCGGTCGCAACCGGGAGCACCTTGCGCGCCTTGCCGAACTCGCCGCCCGGAACGGCGCCCCGCTCATCGCCGTCAACGATGTGCTCTACCATCAACCCGAACGCCGCCCCCTGCAGGATGTCCTCACCTGCATCCGCGAGCATTGCACCATCGACACGGCCGGTTTCCGGCTGGAGGCAAATGCCGAACGCCACCTGAAAGACGGGCGGGAGATGGCCCGCCTGTTCAAGGGCTTCGAGCCCGCGCTCGCCCGCACCCTGGAGATCGCCGGGCGCTGCACCTTCAGCCTTGATGAACTAGCCTATGAATATCCCGATGAGCCCGTGCCGCCCGGCACCACGCCGCAGCTGCACCTTGAATCCCTCACCTGGAAGGGGGCGAGATGGCGCTATCCCAAAGGCATCCCGGACGCCGTTGCGCTTCAGGTCCGCAAGGAGCTCGGCCTGATCGAGGAACTGTCCTATGCACCCTATTTTCTCACCGTGCATGACATCGTCGCCTGGGCGCGGGCGCAGGGCATCCTCTGCCAGGGGCGGGGGTCGGCGGCAAATTCAGCGGTCTGCTTCTGCCTGGGCGTCACCAGTGTCGACCCGGCCGAGACAAGCCTGCTGTTCGAGCGCTTCCTGTCGCGCGAGCGCAAGGAGCCGCCGGATATTGACGTCGACTTCGAGCACGAACGCCGCGAGGAAGTCATCCAGTACGTCTACGGACGGTATGGCCGGCACCGCGCCGCGCTGACCGCGACGGTGATCTGCTATCGCCCGCGCTCGGCCGTGCGCGAAGTGTGCAAGGCGCTGGGGCTCAGCGAGGAGATCTCCGGCGCACTCGCAGGCTCGGTGTGGGGCAGCTGGGGCAGCGGCATCTCGGCGGCGCAGATTGCGGGCGCCGGGCTTGATCCCGCCAACACGCTGATCCGGCGGGCGATCCAGCTGACACAGCAGCTGATCGGCTTTCCGCGCCACCTCTCCCAGCATGTCGGCGGCTTCGTGCTGACGCGTGGCCCGCTGATCGAAACGGTGCCCATCGGCAATGCAGCGATGGATGCACGCACGTTCATCGAATGGGACAAGGACGACATCAATGCCCTGGGCATCCTGAAGGTCGACGTTCTGGCGCTGGGCATGCTGACCTGTATCCGGAAGGCTTTCGACTTCCTCGAACTGCACAAGGGCCAGCGGTTCAACCTCGCCACCCTCCCCCCGGATGATCCCGCGACCTATGACATGTTGTGCGAGGGCGACAGCCTGGGTGTGTTCCAGGTGGAAAGCCGCGCGCAGATGAACATGCTGCCGCGCCTGAGACCCCGCACCTTCTACGATCTGGTGATCGAAGTGGCCATCGTGCGGCCCGGCCCGATCCAGGGCGACATGGTGCACCCGTATCTCCGCAGGCGGAAGAAACTTGAACCGGTCAACTTCCCCAGCCCGTCCCCGGCGCATGGCCCGGCCGACGAACTCTCGCGCATCCTGCAGCGGACGCTCGGCGTGCCGCTCTTCCAGGAACAGGCGATGCAGATCTCGATCGATGCCGCGAAGTTTTCGCCGGAAGAGGCCAATGGCCTGCGCCGTGCGATGGCGACCTTCCGCAGGGTGGGCACAATCCAGAATTACGAAGACATGATGGTCTCGCGGATGGTGGCGCGCGGATACGATCCGCTGTTTGCCAAGCGGTGCTTCGATCAGGTCAAGGGCTTCGGCGAGTATGGTTTCCCGGAAAGCCATGCCGCGTCCTTTGCGCTGCTGGTTTACGTTTCCTCCTGGCTGAAATGCCACCATCCGGATGTGTTCTGCGCGGCGTTGCTCAACAGCCAGCCGATGGGGTTCTACGCACCGGCCCAGATCGTGCGCGATGCCTGCGAGCACGGAGTGGAGGTGCGCCCCATCGACGTCAATTACTCGGACTGGGACAATATGCTGGAGCCCCTGGACAGGGGCGACGGGCTTTGCGCCGTCCGGCTGGGCTTCCGCCAGGCCGATGGCTTGCGCGAAAGCGACATGGAAGCCCTGATGGCCGCCAGAGGACCGGGCTACACCTCACCGGAGGACCTGCGCCAGCGCACGGGC
>JBGSOU010000416.1:0-3917 GCA_041739025.1 Hyphomonas sp. | reverse complement strand
GGCGGGCGTGACCCGGCGCGCGTTGCCCGCCTGATCGAAGGCACCGGTTCGCGTCCGGGACGCGACTATCTCGAATTCTATGGCCGCCTGTTCGGCAATCCCGCCCATGTTGCAGGAACCCTGTCGATGATGGCCAACTGGAACGTCGCCGACATCCTGCCGCCGTTCGCGCGGGCCGGATTGCAGCTCCACCAGATCGTCGGCGACGGCGACCGCGCGGTACCGCCCTCGATTGCCGACGAAACCGCGCGGCGCTTCAAGGGCGTGACCACCGAGATCCTCGGCGGCCTGGGGCATCTCGCGCATGAGGAGGACGCGCCGCGCATCGCCGGCGCTCTTCTCGCAGCGCTCACCGAAGCCGAGCTTCCCGTCCGGCGGGCCGCAACATGAAAAGACGTGACGAAATGGCCCGCCGCTCCATCTTCTGGTCCACCGGCGCGACCGGGCTGGTCCTGTGCAGGGGCCGGCGGCGCGGGGAGGGGAGCGGCTGCGCATGATGAAACTGCCCGAGAATCACGCCCAGCGCTACGGCCTCAGCAATGAGGTGCACGCCCGCCCGCCTGAGCCGCTCGAAGGCGCGGTGAAACTCTCCTGCATCGCGTTGACCACGAACTGGCCTTACACGGACGCGGACCGCGAGATCGTCGCGGAGATCACGCGCCGGTACGGAGCCACGCCGCCCGGTCCGGGCGTCAAGCATTACAGCGTCGATCTCAGGGATTTCCGCTTGATCTGGGAGCGCCACACCGAATTCACGCGCTACACGTTCATCGTCACCGCCAAGCCCGGCGCCGCCCCGTTCACCTCCACCGCCATCGAGGCCGCACCGGCCGACTGGGTGGCGGACCTGCCCGGCGAAATGATTGTCGCGACCCATGCGGCCCTGATGCCTGCGCCAGACGACCGGCCGCTGTCGCATAGCGAGCTGTCGGCCCAGCATTTCAGCGGCAATGCCCTGATCGGCGCGTCCATCGCGGGCGGCGCGGCCACCAGCGTCACCGATTTCCGTTTGCATGCGGACGGGTTTTCCCGCTTCCTCGTGCTCAACCGGTCGATGACGCCCTGGCATGCGGGCCGGATTGTCCAGCGGCTGCTGGAAATCGAAACTTACCGGATCATGGCCTTGCTGGCGCTTCCCGTTGCGCAGGACCTGTCGCCGCAATTGTCGGCCTGGGAAACGGAGCTGTCGGAAGTCGTCACGGCAATGACCGCCTCGGGCGCCGATGACGAGGCGCGCCTGCTGGACCGGTTGACGGCGCTGCAAGCGGCAATCGAGAAAAGCCATACCGAAACCCAGTTCCGGTTCGGGGCGGCGGCGGCCTATTATTCACTCGTGCAGCGCCGGATCTCGGAGCTGCGTGAAGACCGGTTGGCCGACATGCAGATGTTCAGCGAGTTCACCGAGCGCCGTCTCGCGCCAGCGATGGATACGTGCCAGTCGGCCTCGCGCCGGCAGGGCGCCTTGTCGGAACGCGTGGACCGCGCGGCGCAGCTTCTGTCGGCGAAAGTCGACAAGGCCCTGCAGATCCAGAACCGGCAGATTCTCGAGAGCATGAACAAGCGCGCCGAACTTCAGCTGCGCCTGCAGCAGACGGTCGAAGGCCTCTCGGTCGCGGCGGTGACCTATTACATCGTCGGCGTGGTCGGTTATTTTGCGGGCGGTCTTGCGACGATCGGCGTTGAGATCGATCCGAAATTCGCCATGGGCCTGGCTGCGCCGCTGGCGCTCGCGCTGGCGATTGCAGGCGTCTGGCATACGCGGCGCCAGATCGAGCAACGCGAAAAGGCGCAGGCGTCAGAGACATGAACCTGAACGAGGATCCTGCGTGATGGACGGCATGACCGCACCCCGGCGCGCGCTCGAGGAGGCGCCGCAGGCTCTGGTCATCGGATCGGGGTTCGGCGGGCTCGCCGCTGCGGTCCGGCTGGGCGCCAAGGGCTACCGCGTGACCCTTCTTGAGAAACTCGATGCCCCGGGCGGCCGGGCCTATACCTTCCGGCAGGACGGATTTACCTTTGATGCCGGCCCGACGATCCTCACGGCCCCGCACCTGTTCGAGGAGCTGTGGGCCCTGTGCGGCGAGCGCTTCAGCGATCATGTCGACCTGCGCGCGCTGGATCCCTTCTACCGGATCCGGTTTGATGATGGCTCGATCTTCACCGCCTATGCGGACGAGGACGCGACGCGCGCCGAAATCGCCCGGATTGCGCCGGACGACCTTCCGGGCTTCGACCGTTTCCTGAGGGCCAGCGGTCAGATCTTCGAGGCGGCCTATACAAAGCTCGCCGCTGAACCCTTCCATGAGCTCTCGGCACTGTTCGCTGCTGCGCCCGACGTGGTGCGCCTCGGCGGTTACCGGTCCGTACACGGAAAGGTGGCGGACTATTTTACCAGCGAAAAGCTGCGGATCGCTTTTTCCTTTCATCCGCTCTTTGTCGGCGGAAACCCGTTCACCACCTCGGCCTATTATTGCCTGATCTCGCATCTGGAGCGGATGTGGGGGGTCCACTACGCGGTGGGCGGCACAGGCGCGCTGGTGCGCGGGCTGGTTGATCTCGTCGAAGGGCAGGGCGGACGGCTGCGGCTTGGCTGCGAGGTCGATGAGATCCTGACGGACAAGGGCCGCGCAACCGGCGTGCGGCTGGCGGACGGCGAAGTGATTGCCGCAGACCTCATCGTATCCAACGCCGAAGTCGGCTGGACCTATTCGAAATTGCTGCGCAACACCCCGCGCCGCACCTGGACAGACCGGAAAGTCGCAGGGATCCGGCAATCGATGAGCCTTTTCGTCTGGTATTTTGGAACGAAGACGCAGTATCCGGATGTCGATCATCACACGATCCTCCTCGGGCCGCGCTACAAGGGGCTGCTCGACGACATCTTCCACACCAAGACCCTCGCGGACGATTTCAGCCTCTACCTCCACCGCCCCACCGCGAGCGATCCATCCCTTGCGCCGGCCGGATCGGATGCATTCTACGTGCTCGCGCCGGTGCCGAATCTCGATAGCGGAACGGACTGGACGGCAACGGCGCCAGCCTTCCGCGACCGCGTCGCCGCGCGTCTGGAAAAGACGCTGCTGCCGGGCCTGCGACAGAATATCGTCAGTGAACGGCTGATGACACCGATCGATTTCCGCGACAGGCTCCGGTCGTCGAAGGGCGCCGCCTTTGGCCCGGAGCCCCTTCTGCTGCAGAGCGCCTGGTTCCGGCCGCACAACCAGAGCCCGGATGTCGAGGGCCTCTATCTCGTCGGCGCGGGCACGCATCCGGGTGCGGGTGTCCCTAGCGTTCTGTGCTCGGCCAAGGTTGTGGACGCGCTCGTTCCCGAGGCCACGTCCTGGCCGGTCCGCGCGCAGCCCTAGCGCCGGATGCCAAGATCCTTCAACACCCGCGCGGCGGCGAGCCGGCCCGACAGCGTGGCCATCGGAACCCCCGCGCCCGGATGCGCAGATCCGCCCGCAAGATACAGGCCCGGCAATTTCGATGCGGCGCCGGGCCGGGCAAAGCTCGCCATCGGCGAATGATTGGCCTGGCCATAAAGCGCGCCGCCCGTACCCGGATAAAGCGCATTGAAGCTGGCCGGTGTGGCCACCGCCGCGCCCTCCAGCCCACCCTCGATCTCGAGCCCGCAGCGTTTCAGCAGGGCAAGCGTGCTGGCCCGGGCGCCGGTTTCGATCAAGGCCGCCCCTTCAAGATCGCCGTCGGGCGGCGCATTGATCAGGACCAGCAGCCGCTCGGTTCCTTTCGGCGCCCTGGCGCCTTGCCGGTCCTGCGCGCAGATGTAAACCGTGGGCGCATCTGGAAGCCTCCGTTGACGGAAGATGTCATCAAACTCGCGCGAATAGTCATCCGCAAAGAATACATTGTGGTAGGACAGTGCAAAGCCCCGCGTCCTTGCCTTGACGCACCAGGTG
>JBGSOU010000402.1:0-32137 GCA_041739025.1 Hyphomonas sp. | reverse complement strand
CAGGTCGCCGCCCGCCGGGCCGGAACGCGTTCGGCCGCCGCCTCCGTCGAAGCGGCCCGCTCGAACTTCGAAACAGCGCAGCAAGAGCATGACCGGACCAAGAACCTGCTCGACCAAGGGCGGATTCCGAAGAGCACCTATGATCAGGCGAAGAACGCCCTTGAAACCGCGCAGCAGGCGCTGCTGAGGGCGCAGGCCGAACGCGAGACGGCCGCTGCCGAGCAGCGCACCGCAAGCATCACCGGCGAAGAAGTGCGCCTCATCGACTACGATCTCTCCGTTCTGCATGCAGAGCTGGACCAGGCTGAAGCCCGTGTCGAGGCGCAGAAGGTCGTCGTGGAACAACACACGATCCGGGCCCCGGCCAGCGGCGTTGTCGATGAACTTTTCTATGATGCCGGCGAGCATTCGCTGCGCGGCTTCAGGATGGCGCTGATGCATGATCCTTCAGATGTCTGGGTGACGGCCAACATCAAGGAAACCGACATCCGGAACATTCATCCCGGCGCCGCCGTCCTGATCACAGCCGACAGCAATCCCGCAAACGCCCTGAAGGGCCGCGTGGCCGGCATCCGGGAGACAACACTCTCCGAAGCATCGATGATGCCGAACCCGAACGCCAATGGCGTGTTCACCAAGATCACCCAGCGCATCAAGGTCCGGATCGAACTCGACTCGCCGGACGTGCACCTGCGCGCCGGCACCATGGTGCGTGTACGGATCCGCAAGTCCGGGCGCGCGCCGGCCAAGCCTTGACGGGCGCGGCTGGCCTTTCCCCTTCGGCCGGCACGCCGCTGCCGGGGATCCGCGCTGACATTCCCGAAAACGCCGGCCCGGCCATTCGGGAACGCTTCGACCAGTTCGGGGCGAACTACCGCTGGTTCCTGCTGCTGACCATGCTGATGGGATCTATGTCGACCCTGCTGGCCGCAACCACCGTCAACGTCGCCCTGCCCGCGATCATCGGAGCGTTCGGGTTGGGCCAGGATCAGGCGCAATGGATGTCCACGGCGTTCCTCGCATCATCGACCCTGGCCATGCTGGCCAACGCCTGGGCGATGACAACCTATGGCCCGCGCGCGACCTATGTGTTCGGCATGGCCTCATTCATCGTCGGCTCGCTGCTTGGCGCCGTCAGCAACACGCTGGAGCTGCTGATCCTGTCGCGCGCCATGCAGGGTGTCTCGGCGGGCCTGTTGCAACCGATGTCGATGTTCCTGATCTTCAAGACCTTTCCGGATCGCCAGCGCGGCACGGCGATGGGGCTGTTCTCGATCGGCGTTGTCCTCGCCCCCGCCTTCGGGCCCGCACTTGGTGGGATCGCGGTTGACCTGGCCAGCTGGCGGCTGGTGTTTGTGGCAACCCTGCCGCTGGCGATCCTTGCGCTCATGATCGCGCCGTTCCTGATGCCATCCGGCGACCGCGCCGGCGGGCAGAAACAGCCGCTCGACTGGCAGGGCCTTTGCCTGCTGGCAGTGGCGCTGGTCGGGCTGCTTTCGGCGTTCGCCAACGCCAATCGCGACGGGTGGGACTCCGACAAGACCCTGATCCGGATCATCCTGTCGGTCGCGGCCGGCGTCGCATTCTTCTTCTGGGAGCGGCGCCATCCGTTCCCGGCGCTCAATCCGGCGATCTTCAAGTACCGCCAGTTCTGGTCGTTCAGCGTGGTCATCGTGGCAACCGGGACCGCGATCTACGGATCGACCTATCTCATCCCGCTGTTTGTGCAGATGGTACAAGGCTACTCGCCGACGGCGGCGGGCGTTCTGATGATCCCGGCCGGGCTTGCGATGGTCATCGGTTTTCCGATCGCCGGACGTCTCACCGACCAGATCGATCCCCGCTGGCTGCTCGGGTTTGGCACGCTCAGTTTCGCGGTGTCCTCGTTTCTGTTGTCCGGCATCACGGCGCTCACCCCCTATTGGGTGCTGGTGATGTGGATCGTGCTGAGCCGCGTGGGGATCAGCTTCAGCATGCCGCCGGCCAATACGACCGCGGTGCGGGCCGTGCCCCAGCATCTTCTGGCATCGGCCACCGGCGGCGTGTCGTTCCTGATGCAGGCGGGCGGCGCGTTCGGTGTCAACCTGTTGGCGGTCCTTCTGCAGCGACGCATCCTGTTTCACGGTGAGCATCTCGTCGCGGAAATGAACGAATCCAATTCCGAATTCCTGTATCAGCATGCCGTTCAGGCACAGGCGCTGGAATCGTCGGGCCTGCCGCCGCTCACGGCCTTTTCCGCCGCCTTCCAGGGCATCGGCCAGCAGATCGCGGCAGAATCCACGGTATTGGCGTTCCGGGACTGCTTTTTCGTCATCGCGGTCTGGTTCGCGCTGGTATTCTCAGCCATCTTCCTGATGCCCCGGCCCCAGCTCAAACCGGCGGGCCCCGCCTAGCCCGCCCGGCCGCTCTGCAGCGCGTGCCTTTGCAGCCCGGCGCAGTACCTGCCCTTGCGCCATGTGTTCCTTTACCCCCGGTTCTGTGCATGATCAGCCCAAAATCAATCACAAGGAATTGGGGAGAGAGATGCACTACGCTGAACTCAAGCAGGCGCGCGAAGAACTGACCGGTCCCGGCGGCGCTTTCGAGATTGCCGCAGCCGATATTCTCGGCAACCGGATCCTGAACTTCAAGAACGCTCCGCCGAGCGTTCGGGAGTTCTGGCTGTCAACGCTCCAGTTCGCTGATCGGCCTTATCTGATCTATGGCGACGAGCGCCTGACCTACGCGGACTCGCATGCGCAGGTGAACGCCGTGGCCGCCTGGCTGTTTGACCAGGGCGTGAAGCCCGGTGATCGCGTCGCGATCGCGATGCGCAATTATCCGGAATGGATGCTGATCTACTGGGCCTGCACGTCGGTGGGCGTGGCCGTGGTCGGCATGAACGCCTGGTGGACGCCGGAGGAGATGGCCTATGCGCTGACCGATTCCGCGCCCAAGGTAATGTTCCTTGATGCGGAACGCCTCGCCCGCCTGCAGGAACGCCCGGAACTTGCCGGCACATTGAAACTCGTCGGCGTGCGGATTCCGGATGCGCCGGCGGGGATCATTCCCTGGGCCGACGTGATCGCCCATGGCGGGGCTATGCCGGACGTTTCTGTCGATCCGGACTCCGACGCCTGCATCTTCTACACGTCGGGCACGACCGGCTTTCCAAAAGGCGCGCAGCTGACGCACCGGGGATGTATCGCAAACCTGATGAACATGATGTTTGCCGGCGCCTCGACCGCGCTCGCGATGGAACGGGCCACCGGCCTTGTGCCGCCCGCAACGCCGCCGGTTCCGGTGACACTGATCACCACGCCGCTGTTCCACGTGACCGCAAACAATTGCGGGGCCTATGCGGCGACCGCCACAGGCGGGGCACTGGTGCTGATGTACCGCTGGGATGCCGGCGAAGCCCTGCGCATGATCGAACGCGAGAAGGTGACCGGCATGAGCGGCGTGCCGGTGATGGCGCGCGAACTCATCAACCATCCGGATTTCGCAAAGACCGACACCTCAAGCCTGACGGCGCTGGCCGGCGGCGGCGCGCAAGTGCCGCCAGACCTGGTGCTGAAAATCGAGGCGCAGGTCGCGACCGCGCGCCCCAGCACCGGCTATGGCATGACCGAGACCTGCGGGATCATCACGTCGGTTTCCGGCGACTTCTTCGTCGACAAGCCGGACACGGCCGGCCCCTACATGCCGAATTTCGAAGCCAAGTGCGTCGATGATGACGGCAACACGGTCCCGCTTGGCGAAGTCGGCGAGCTTTGGGTCAAGGGATCGTCGGTCATCAAGGGTTACATCAACCGGCCGGAGGCCACCGCCGCGTCGATCACCGATGGCTGGCTGCACACAGGCGATGTGGCCCGCATCGACGAGCATGGCTTTATCTTCATCGTGGACCGCAAGAAGGACATGGTCCTTCGCGGCGGCGAAAACGTCTATTGTGCGGAAGTCGAAGCGACGATCTACCGGCATGCCGCGATTGCGGAATGCTGTGTGTTCGGCGTTGCGGATGAGCGGCTGGGCGAGGAAGTCGGCGTTGCGGTGGTGCTGAAGCCCGGCGAAAGCGTGACGGACGCGGAACTGCGCGAGCATTGCGCGGTCATCATGGCGAAGCACAAGGTGCCGCGTTACGTCTGGTTCCTGGATGAGGCCCTGCCGCGCAATGCGAGCGGCAAGTTCCTGAAGCGCGAACTGCGCGACCGTCTGAGCCCGAAAACCGAACCGGCCTGAAAGAGGAGCACGGGGTCGCCGGGGCTCTATTGTCCCTGCACCTCGGACATCCGCACTTCGACGTGCAGACTCTCGGCGCCGCCGCCCTTGTAGATCGTGCCCGAGGTCGGCGTGGCGTCGATGTAGTTGCGACCGCAGGCAACGCGGATGTGGTCCTGATTGGCGGCGCATCCGTTGGTGGGGTCAAATCCGCGCCAGCCCACATAGGGCAGGTAAACCTCTGCCCAGGCGTGTGAGGCATCCGACTGGATCTTGTTGGCATAGTTCGCGCCGGTGTAAATGTAGCCCATGCGGTAGCGCGCCGGCAGGCTGAGCAAACGGGTCAGGCAGATGAAGAGATTTGCGAAGTCCTGACACACGCCGCGCCGCGTGGTGTACACCTCGAACGGTGTCGTGCTGATCTGTGTGCTGCCGGGAACGTACTGGTAGTCCTTGTAGATGCTGAGATTGATGTCATTGACCGTCCGCAACAGGTGGTAATCGTTGCGCTCGACGAAGCTCATCGCATAGTTGGTGAGTTCTCTCAGCTGGCTTTCCGGCAGTTCCGGTGGCAGCAGGTAGGGCAGCATCATCTGGCGCTGCCAGGGCATCCAGATCAGCGGAATGGACGTTTGCCGCAAGGCGATTCCATGATCATCCGGCGGCGCCTGATAGATCTTCACGCGGCTCGTCGCGGTGACCGACAGGTTCCGGTAGGGCGCCGTGATCTCGCAATGGACCGACTGGTTGCCGAACACGTCTTCATACTGAATTTCTTCCGCCGCCGATGACAGCGTCAGCTTGGAATGCACCACTTCCTGGATCAGGTCGTCCGTCGGCATCAGGCGGAACAGGTGGGTGCTCCGCTCGACCGGTTCGGAATACTGGTAATGCGTTGTGTGGCTGACATCGAACAGGCGGTAGGAAAGGCTGCGCCCCTCGACGGTTTGGGTGATGGCCCGCGTGCTGGTCACGAATTCCTGGATCACCGGCGCGGCCGCGATGACCTGCGCCTGTGTCTGATGCGCCATTGAGCCCGCCGGTGCAGCGAGAGGGCGCGTCATCGTATCGGGCCGCACCGCCCAACTGGCGCCGCCGGCGCTGCTGTCCCACGTGATCACGCCGCGATTGGCGAGGATCAGCTGACCGGGCTGCATCGCCACCCAGTCTCCCGTTTCAAATCGTGTGGATGTAACCACGAGCGCCGTGCGGAAGGCATCCCGCGGATCGTCGACCGCAACTCGGATCGCCTCCGAATCCAGCACGTGCAGATTGTTCGGCGGGCGCAGGCGGGAATGGTAAAGCGACTTGGGCGAGCGGGATCCGTGAAAGCAGCAGACCGTCTGCCCGTCACTCAAGTACATGTCGGAGCTGCCCAGCGCGTCGAACCGCTGGAACCAGGACAGGATCTCGCCGGGATCAACCTCAGCCAGCTTGCGCGCACCGTGCACCTGCATGTGGGCGAGGAGGTTGCAGAAGGCGAGCTCGGAATCGGTGCCGCCGACGGGCTCGAGCAGGCGGATGTCGCCCTCGAAAATTTGCGTCAGCGCCTTCTTGTCCAGATCGCCATTGTGCATGAACAACCAATCGGAGCCGGCAAAGCTGCGCGTGAAGGGTTGGGTTTCGGCCTGGTTGTAGCCCTGATCGGCCCCCCGGACCTTGCAGAAGAAGATGTTGGACCGGAAGTTCGACCAATCCGTGAGGCTGTCGGTGAAGACTTGCGTGCCGCGCGCAGCGGGGTCCTTGATCACCATCGCGGACGACTGCTTACCCGGATACCAGCCAAGTCCCCAGCCATGGGAATGGCTGCCTGACAGATTTTTAGCCAGATTGATGTTGATTGACGGCGAACTGGGCGAGTCGAAGTTGATCAGCAGTATGTCGCTGTTCAGTGTAGGTATCTGGAACACTTGGACTTCTTTCTGATCTCAACTCTTCATTCGGCGAACACTTCGGCTCACCCGTTACCCGGTCTGGTCCGCCGCCGCCCCCGCGCCCGGCGATCCGCGCCAAAAGGAAAATCCTGAATGAGCATAACCGTCGCGCTGAACCATGTAACCTCCTACACGTACAACCGGCCCGCGTCGCTCGGCACCCAGACCATCCGCTTGCGCCCCGCGCCGCACGTGCGCAATGCCATTCAGTCCTACAGCCTGCAGGTTTCTCCGAAAAACCAGTTCATCAACTGGCAGCAAGATCCCTTCGGCAACTTCCTCGCGCGGGTCGTGTTCCCTGAAAACGTAAAACAATTCCGGGTCGAGGTGGACCTCGTTACCGAAATCCGGGTTTTCAATCCATTCGACTTCTTCCTCGAGCCGTATGCCGAGACGTTTCCGTTTGCCTACGAGGCAGGCCTGCGCGAAGAATTGGCACCTTATCTCGAGGTGAAGGAGCGCGATGCGGGCCTCATGGCCTGGCTGGCGACGCTGGACCGGCAGCCGGCCAGCATCATCAATTTCCTCGTGGCCGTGAACCAGAAACTGAACCGGTCCCTGGCCTATACGGTCCGGATGGAGCCCGGCATCCAGTCCTGCGAACAAACGCTCTCGCTCGGCACAGGTTCCTGCCGCGACATGGCCTGGTTCCTTTGTCAGGCGCTGCGCCACCTCGGCCTCGCGACACGGTTTGCCTCCGGCTACCTGATCCAGCTGGCGCGGGACGTGAAGTCTCTCGACGGCCCTTCCGGCACCGAGGTGGACTTCACTGATCTGCACGCCTGGACGGAAGTCTACCTGCCCGGCGCCGGCTGGGTGGGGCTCGACCCCACGTCGGGCCTGTTCGCCGGAGAGGGGCATATCCCGCTCTGCTGCACGCCCAACCCCTCCAGCGCCGCGCCCATCTCCGGCACCCTGGAGGGCGGCGTCGAGGCGATCCTGCATCATGAAATGTCGGTGCGGCGGATCCTTGAATCCCCGCGTGTGACGAAGCCCTATTCGGAGGCGCAATGGGCCGAGATCGACGCGCTGGGGCGCAAGGTCGACGCATCGCTGACGAAGTCCGACGTACGCCTGACGATGGGCGGCGAGCCGACCTTTGTTTCAATCGACGACCGGGAAGACAATGCCTGGCACTATGGCGCGCTCGGCGGCGACAAGAAGGCTCTGGCCAAAACCCTGCTCTACCGGCTCAGCGACCGCTTCGCGGCAGGCGCCCTGCAGATGTTCACGCAGGGCAAATGGTATCCGGGCGAGATCCTCCCCCGATGGGCCATGCCTTGCTTCTGGCGCACGGATGGCGCGGCGATGTGGAATAATCCCGCGCTGCTGGCCGATCCCGACGCCGATCTGGGACACACGCTTGAAACCGCGAGAACGTTTCTCGTTGCGCTGGGCGAGGCGCTGGGTGTTCCGGACACCTACGTCCTGCCCGCCCGCGAAGACACGCCGTATTATCTGTGGAAGGATCACCGTCTTCCGATCGAAGGCGAGATCCTGGAAGCGGACGTCTTCGAGCGCACCGAACGCGCGCGCCTACAGGCGCTGATGGACAAAAACCTCAATGCCCCGGTTGGTTATGTGCTGCCTCTGCACTTTTCCCACCCCCGCCAGCGCTGGATCAGCAATGCCTGGACCTTCAAGAGCGGGCACCTGATCCTGCTGCCGGGCGACTCGCCCGTTGGACTTCGCTTGCCTCTGGGCAGCCTGCCCTCGCCCGAAGACGCCAAGGACGAACTGGTCGCCGAACGCAGTCCGCTCAGCATGCAGACAAAACTGCCGACGGTGGCCGCGCTGAAGAAAGCCCTCAAGGCGTTCGGGACACAGGACGATGCGGCCTTCCGCGACGATCCCAACGGCCTGATCCGCAGCGCCCTCTGCGCCGAGGTGCGCGGCGGCACCCTCCATCTGTTCCTGCCGCCGATTGCGTGGACGGAACACTTTCTGGTTCTCGTGCACGCCATCGAGACGGTGGCGGCGAAAACGGGCATTCCGCTCGTGCTGGAAGGCTATACGCCGCCGCGCGATCCAAGGGTCTTGAACCTCAGTGTCACGCCGGATCCGGGCGTCATCGAGGTCAACGTACAGCCGGCGAAAGACTGGAACGAACTCAAGACAATCGCCAATACGGTTTACGACGAAGCGCGGGCCTCGCGCCTGTCGGCGGAGAAATTCATGCTCGACGGCCGGCGCACCGGCACCGGCGGCGGCAACCATATCGTGCTCGGCGCGATGCAGCCCGGCGACAGCCCGTTCCTCCGGCGGCCCGACTTGTTGCGGTCAATGATCACGTTCTGGCAAAATCATCCCGCGCTGTCTTACTTGTTCGCCGGCGCCTATATCGGGCCGACCAGCCAGGCCCCCCGGATCGACGAAGCCCGTCACGACGCACTCTACGAGCTTGAAATCGCATTTCAGCAAGTGCCGGAAAACGAAGAGCCCCCCGCCTGGGTGGTGGACCGATTGTTCCGCAACCTGCTGGTCGATCTGACCGGCAACACGCATCGCGCCGAATTCTGCATCGACAAGCTCTACAGTCCCGACAGCGAGCGCGGGCGCCTCGGGCTTGTCGAAATGCGCGGTTTTGAAATGCCGCCGCACCCGCAGATGAGCCTCGTGCAGAGCCTGCTTCTGCGCGCCTGCATCGCCTGGTTCTGGAAGACCCCTTACAAGGGTCAATTCGTGCGTTGGGGCACGCAATTGCACGACAAGTTCATGCTGCCGCATTTCGTGCGCGAAGATCTGCACGCGGTGCTCGACAGCCTGCGCAATGCCGGCTTCGACTTGGCGCCCGCATGGTTCGAGCCGTTCTTTGCATTCCGCTTTCCCGATTGCGGCCAGGCGCAAATCGGCGACACGACCTTGATCCTTCGCAACGCGCTTGAGCCCTGGCCCGTCATGGGCGAAGAACCCGCCGGCGGCGGGGTCAGCCGGTCCGTCGATGCGACCGTCGAGCGGATGGAACTGACCGTGACCGGGTTCGTGCCCGGCCGCCACCAGATCACCTGCAACCGCCGCGCCCTGCCCCTGACGCCGACCCGCGACGAAGGCAAGTTCGTGTGCGGCATCCGGTTCAAGGCCTGGGCCCAGCCGTCAAGCCTGCACCCGCGCCTCAAGCCGCAGGCGCCGCTTGTCATCGACGTGATCGACCTGCTGAACGAGAAGTCGCTGGGCGGGTTCACCTATCATGTGGCGCACCCCGGCGGACGAAGCTTCGAGACTTTTCCGGTCAACGAGAACGAAGCCGAAGGCCGGCGCATGGCACGGTTCGCCGCGATGGGGCATACGCCAGGCAAGATCACGGCAGCGCCCTTCGAGATCAACCACGACTTTCCGCACACGCTCGACCTACGCTTCAACGCGCGGCCGAACAGCTGAAAACCCTAGCGGAAGGCGTTTCCGGACTTCACGCCCAGCAGTTTGAAGACCATCGCGGCCGGACAAAAGCCCGTGAACGCGGCCTGCAGCATGTTGAGACCCGCAAAGGCCGTCAGCAGAAACCAGTAAGGCGAAATGAAATGGCCCAGCGTCAGGCTGACGAGGACGACAAGGCCCGCAAAGGCGAGCACGGCGCGGTCAAGATTCATCGGAAACTCCCAAAGTGATCAATTGGCTGTAGACGGAACGTTCAGCGCGGCTTCGATCCAGGCCTCAAGGGCGCGTCCGGTTTGCGCCCCGGCCTTGTGGGCCACCTGGCGTCCGCCCTTGCGGGCGATCAAGGTGGGCACGCCGCGGATCTGAAGCTGCGCAGCAGCCGGCTGGTTGGTATCTGAATTCAGTTTGAAGAAGCGCACGTCGCCGGCAAATTTCGACGCTGCCGCCTCGAAATGAGGCGCCATCATCTTGCAGGGCCCGCACCAGGGCGCCCAGACGTCCAGTACCGATGCGCCGGTGTCCTTCGCCTGCAACGCCGCGAGCTGTTCGGACGTTACATCCACGGGCACCGGGGTCGCCAGCACCTTGCCGCAGCGGCCACATTTGGCTGCCGACAGGGATTTTCCAGCGCCAATCCGGTTGGTCACACCGCAGGCCAGACAATAGATCATTTGTTCGTCGGCGGACATGTTCGGAATCCTTTCGGCTCAGCTCGCCTTGATCTTGTGGGTCTTGATCAGGCCAAGAACGGCGTTCTCGTAGAACGTCTCGGACTTGCCGGACCGGACCTTGCCAATGAAGTATTTCTCGAAACCCACCTTGGCGGTATGCACCCAGCCGCCGGATCCCGACCAGTTCACATTGCGTGGCGGAATTTGAGGCTGCGCCACGAAGGCCACCCCCTTGTCGCCGAAGTCTGCCAGGCAGATTGCGTTCCAGGTCGCTTCATGGGTCGGCGCTTCGCCGCGGACGATCTGGGCGAGGTTCTCTGCCGTCGCCGTGACCATGGATTCAATCATGAACCCGGTCTTGGGCACGCCGACAGGCACCGGTGTCTTCCCCATCGGCGGAATGGCGATGCAGACGCCGATACCAAAAATCTCGGGATACTTCGGATTGCGCTGGTGCTTGTCGACCAGGATGAAACCGCGTGGGTTGGAAAGGCCTTCAACGCCCTGAACGGCACCGACGCCTCGAAAGGCCGGCAGCATCATCGAGAACTTCATCGGAAGCGCATGCACTTCCTTGATCGTGCCGTCCTCGTTCAGTTCTTCCACCGTCATCGTTCCGGCTTCGGCCTTCAGCACACGCGCGTTGGTGATCCACTTGATATGGCGCTCGCGCATTTCGCTTTCGAGAAGGCTCTTGGTGTCGCCCACACCATCCAGGCCCAGATGGCCGATATAGGGTTCAGACGTGACATAGGTCATGGGCACGCGATCACGGATCTTGCGCTTGCGAAGCTCGGTCTCGATGATCATCAAGGTTTCGTAGGCCGGACCGTAACATGACGCGCCCTGAACGGCGCCGACGATGACCGGTCCGGGATCCTTGCAGAATTCTTCAAACGCGATGTTCGCCTGGGCCGCATGATCGATATGGCAGACCGACTGGGTGTGGCCCTTCGGGCCGAGCCCCTCGATTTCGTCGAAGGCCAGTTCCGGACCGGTCGCTATCACCAAATAATCATAGGAGACCGCTGTTCCGTCGCCGAGCTGAACGGACTTCTGCTCCGGCTGAACCTTTGCCGCCTTGCCGACGATCAGCTTGATGTTGCGCTTCTTCATCGGGCCCACAAGATCGACCACGATATCCTCGCGGTCGCGCCACCCCACCAGAACCCAGGGGTTTGAAGGCACGAACTGGTAAAAGTCGTACTCGTTGATCACCACGACATCATCTTCGCGCCGTACCGCCTTGCGGATTTCATACGCCGCCAGCACGCCGCCAAGGCCCGCACCAAGAACCACGATCTTCGCCATTTCGTTTTCTCCCTTGTTGCTTCAAAACGTCTATTATTTTAGAATTTTATAATATACGTATCCATACGTATGTTGAGATTGTCAAATACGAACGAATTCAGGAGCAGCCAAAAGGCTGCGCGAAAACGGAGCAAACATGGATAAGCAGGCGCCCTCACCCCGCATCGCCCCCGGTGCGCGCAGATCACGGCGCGGCCTGTGGACCCTGTTCACACTGCTTGTTTCGGCCCCGCCGCTGGCCTTTGCGCAGGTCCTGGCAGTGGAAGAAACGATTGTTGTGGACTATCGCCCGGTGATCGCAAGGATCGAGGCCGGCGATACCGCCACGGCAAGGTCGCGCCTGCAGGGCGTCGTCACCCGGCTGAACGTGGTCGAAGGCCAGATCGTCAAGGCCGGCGACGTGGTTGCGGTCGTCACCGATGATACCATCACGCCGCAACTCTCGTCTCTGACCTCGCGTATCGAAGGCCTGAAGTCCCAGGTCAAGCAGATGGAGAGCGACATCGCCCGTAACGAAGGCCTGCTCGCGCAGGGCTTCTATCCCCGTGTTCGCCTTGACGAGGAGAAGACCTCGTTCGAGGTATTGAAGCGGAGCCTTGCTTCCGCCGAGGCCGAGCGCCGAGCGCTGTCGGCCCGGGAATCCGAAGGGCGCATTCTGGCGCCCGCCGACGCCCATGTGACGGATGTGAAGATCGTGCGCGGTTCGGTCGTCTCCCCCGGAGACGTTCTGGCAACCTTTGCGACCGTCAACGGCGTCGTGCGGCTCGCGCTGCCCGAACGCCACGCCCCTAACATTGCGGAAGGCGGATTGATCACCCTTCGCCTGCCGGCGCGATCGGACGAAGTGCGCACAGCAACAATCATCAAGATCTATCCCGAGCTGCAGCAAGGATCGGTGATCGCGGACGCCAAGGTCGAAGGCGGCCTCACGGCGCTGTTCGGTGAACGCGTGGACGTGCTCGCGCCCGTCGGCGAGCGGCGCGCCGTCCGCATACCGAAGGAATACGTATCGACCCGGTTCGGGGTTGACTTTGTCCGGGTGAAGGTGGGCGAACGCTTCATTGATGCGCCGGTGGCGCTGGCCGCGCCGTTGGTCGATGCGGCGGGCCAGTATGAAATCCTCTCCGGCCTGAAGCCGGGCGACCAGATCGAGAAGCCGGAGCCACGCCCGTGAAGTCTGATCTTTCCGGCGGGATCACGCGTTCGACCATCCGGTCTCCGCTGACGCCCCTTCTCCTTCTGTCCGCACTGGCAGTCGGCCTGATCGCGCTCCTCTCCATCCCGCGCGAGGAAGAGCCGCAGATTTCGGTGCCGATGGTCGACATCATGGTGTCCGCGCCTGGCCTCCAGGCTGCGGATGCAGTCGAACAGGTCACCAAGCCGCTGGAAAACATCCTGATGGCGATCCCCGATGTCGAGCATGTCTATTCCCAGACGCGCGATGACGGCGCTTTGGTCACAGCCCGGTTCGACGTCGGCACGGACGCCGACAACGCCATTCTGCGCGTTCACGAAAAGATCCGCGCCAATCTCGCATCCATTCCCTATGACGTGCCGATGCCGCTGGTTGTCGGGCGCGGCATCAATGATGTTCCGATCGTCACCTTGACCCTTTCACCAGATGACACGACCGGCGACGTCTGGAACGACACGACCTTGCGCATGCTCGCCGACGAGCTGCGCAATGAGCTGACGAAGGTCAAGGATGTCGGGCTCACCGACGTGATCGGCGGACGCCCGCTCGAATTGCGGGTCGAGCCGGACATCCAGGCGCTTTCGGCCCAGGGCGTGTCACTGCAAACGCTTGTTCAGAGCATCATGGGCGCCGCCGCCGCCATGCCGTCTGGCCGTGCGCATCAGGACGGCCAATCGCTGATCGTGCAGGCCGGCAACCGCATCAATGCCGTGCACGAACTCGAGCGCCTGCAGATTCGTGGAGCGGGCGGCCGGGTGGTCTATGTGGGCGACGTTGCCACGGTGAAGGTCACCGGCGCGGAAACCGATACACGGGTCTGGACGATGCAGCCGGATGCGGCCGATGGCTTCTCGGCGCGCCCCGCCGTTACGGTGACCGTGGCGAAGCGGCCCGGCGCCAACGCCGTCGTCGTCTCCAGCGCGGTATTGGAACGCCTCGCATCGCTGAAAGGTCCTCTGATCCCCGAAGGCATCGAGGTCGAAGTGACGCGCGACTATGGGGCGACGGCCAACCACAAGGCCAACGAACTCCTGTTCCACCTCGGGCTTGCGACCATCTCGATCGTGGTGCTGATCGCCTTCAGCATCGGCTGGCGCGAAGCGCTCGTAACCCTGATCGTCATTCCCACCACGATCCTGCTGACGCTGTTTGCGTCGCTGATGATGGGCTACACGATCAACCGGGTCAGCCTCTTTGCGCTGATCTTTGCCATCGGAATTCTGGTCGATGACGCCATCGTGATCATCGAGAACATCTCCCGTCACTGGGCCATGAACGATGGGCGAAGCCGCACCGAAGCGGCGATTCAGGCCGTGTCGGAAGTGGGAAACCCTACCGTCATCGCGACCCTGACCGTGATCGCCGCCCTCCTGCCGATGATGTTCGTGTCCGGAATGATGGGGCCTTACATGGCGCCCATTCCGGCCAACGCGTCAGCGGCGATGGTCTTCTCCTTCTTTGTTGCGGTGGGGATTGCGCCCTGGCTGATGATGAAAATCGTCAGCGGCGCAGGCGCCGCCGCGCACATCAACTCCCACAGCGGGGAAACGCGTCTCAGCGGATTCTATCGCCGGGTTGCGGCGCCGATTGTCGCGTCCAAGCGCAATGCGTGGGCGTTCCTCATCCTGGTCGGCATCACCACGCTGCTTTCGCTGATGTTGTTCGTGACGCGCGCCGTGCCCGTGAAGCTCCTCCCGTTCGACAACAAGTCGGAAGTGCAGGTGATCGTCGACCTGCCGGAAGGCGCTGCGCTGGAAGATACCGAGCGCACGCTGTTTGCACTGGCTGATGCCATTCGGCCGGTCGAGGAAGTCATTACCATTCAGGCCTATGCCGGCACCGCCGCGCCGTTCAACTTCAACGGCCTTGTGCGCCACTACTTTCTGCGCGCCAGCCCGGAACTCGGAGACCTGCAGGTCAACCTTTCCGAAAAATCGGAGCGCAAACGCGCGAGCCACGAAATCGCGCTGGACATCCGTGCGCGCCTGGCCGCCGTGCCGCTTCCCGAAGGCGTGCGGGTAAAGGTTGTCGAGGTTCCACCTGGTCCCCCGGTGATCTCTACACTGATGGCCGAGATCTACGGGCCCTCGCCCGAGGTGCGCCGAAAGACCGCCGGGATCGTCGAAGGATTCTTCAACGAAACCGATTTCATCGTAGATGTGGACAACTCGATGGGCGAACAGGCGCCGCGTCTTGCTTTCGACATTGACGAGCCCAGCGCGGCGGATGCCGGGGTTCTCCAGCAGGATATTCTCGACACCATCGGCCTGGCCTTCCAGGGCCAGACATCGGGCGTGTCCCCGCGCGGCGAAGGGCGAGATCCCCTGAACATCCGCGTCTACTTGCCCCGCTCCGAACGCAGCTGGACACAGCAGGTGGCCGCCACACCTGTGCCCCGCCGCCTCGCCGGCACCGACGCGGTGCCGATCGAACTCGGCGCACTGGTCGAACCGAGCGACGAAAGCGGCTCCCTGACCGTGTTCCGCCGCGACGGTCATTTTGCCGACATGGTGATGGGCGAGCTGGCAGGACGGTTCGAGGCGCCGATTTACGGCATGTTCGAAATCGAAGCCCGCATCAAAGCCTTTGACTGGGCCAGCGAGGGGCTGACCCAGCCGGCCATCAGCCTCTATGGCCAACCCGAAGACGAAACCGGGACCACCCTTCTCTGGGACGGCGAATGGGAAGTCACCTATGTCACCTTCCGCGACATGGGCCTTGCTTTCGGCGTCGCCCTGATCGGGATCTACATCCTGGTTGTCGCTCAGTTCGGCACGTTCCGCGTGCCTTTGATCATCCTCACGCCCGTACCGCTGACGCTGATCGGGATCATGATCGGGCACTGGATATTCGGCGCGGCGTTTACCGCGACCTCCATGATCGGCTTCATTGCGCTCGCCGGTATCATCGTGCGCAATTCCATTCTCCTCGTGGACTTCGTGCGCCACCGGACGGACGATCACACGCCGCTACGGGAGGTTTTGCTCGATGCGGGCGCGATCCGTTTCAAGCCGATCCTGCTCACCGCCCTGGCCGCAATGATTGGCGCGGCGGTGATCCTGACTGACCCGATCTTCCAGGGCCTCGCGATTTCACTCCTGTTCGGTCTGGCGTCTTCGACGGCGCTGACTGTGCTCGTGATCCCGGCGATCTACATCGCTCTGAGGGGGCCGGAATGGACACCTCCATCGGCGTCGACTAGGTCCCCTCCGGAAGATTCGACCCTGACCGCACAAGGAACCGCGCATGGCCACCCCTAGGCTGAAAAAGGCTGAAGCGCTGCAGCAGGTCAGCCACCGTGCCCAGGAGGCTGCCGGCACCCTGAAGGCGATGGCCAGTGAAACACGGCTGATGATCCTTTGCGCGCTCAGCGACGACGAACGCCCGGTCAACCAGCTGGCCGAGATCACGGGCCAATCCCAGTCTGCCGTCTCGCAACATCTGGCCAAGCTGCGCGCGGCCGGCCTTGTGGACAGCCGCCGCGACGGGCAAACCATCTATTACAGCTGCCGTCCCGGCATCGGGCATCTGCTGATCGACACGTTGTGCAGCTTTTATGGCCGGGCCGGACACTAGGGCTGGACGAGTTGCCATGGGGCTGAAAGTTAACTAGGAGAGCTCTCCCCCGTCTGTCGCGCGACACCTGCTGGACCGTGCAAATGGGCCACAACCCCGGTTGGGATGAGCCGAGATAACCGGTTCCTGGAAGCTTCGACCCGGAAATATCCTAGAAAATCATCATCGTGCACGAATTCATCAACATCTTCGTCGAGGCAATGAATCGCGCCCCGCCCGGAGTGGTCGCCCTTCTCATGCTACTCGTCGCCTATAGCGGCGTTCTCGTGCTGATGCGCTTCTTCGGCATCCACGGCCTCGTGGCGTTTGTGGTTGTTGCCATCCTCGGTGCCAATATCCAGGTGCTGAAAGTCGTCCAGTTCGCGGTGTTCCCCCACCCGGTGGCCCTCGGCACCATCCTGTTTGCCAGCACCTATCTCGCCATTGATCTCGTAACGGAATATTACGGGACGCAGCTGGCCCGCCGGATCATCTGGCTCGGCTTCTGCTGCGTGCTGCTGTTCAACATCTTCATGATCCTGATGCTCGGCTACCGGCCGGTTGACGTCGCCGCAGCCGGTCCGGAATACGCCTTTGCCGCCGAAACCGAGCAGGCGCTCAAGCTCGTGATCCAGCCTCAGCTGGGCCTCCTCATTGCCGGCCTGACGTCCTATCTGATCAGCCAGCACCTGGATGTCTGGCTGTTTGCCTACCTGAAGCGAAAGACGGCCGGCGGCTCGCTCTGGCTGCGCAACAACGTGTCAGCCATCGTTGCCGCCCTGATCGACAATACGGTGTTCTCCCTGCTGGCGTGGCGGATCTTTGCCGCGACGCCGGTGCCCTGGGACACGCTGGTCTACACCTACATTCTCGGAACCTTTTCCGCCCGCGTGGTGATCGCGCTCCTTGATACGCCCTTTATGTACCTGTCGCGCCGCGTGTTCAAAAACTCGCCCCATGCCATTGCTCCAGCCGAGGACTCCCGCGCATGACCGCCACGTCCGCGCCCACCCTATGGGAAGATCCCGAGCTCCCCGGCTTCCGTTTTGAAGCGACGCCCTGCCCCAACCACGGCAAGGCCCGCCTCGGCCGGCTCGAGACTCCGCACGGCATCGTCGAGACACCGGCCTTCATTTTTTGCGGCACCAAGGCCAACGTGAAGGCTGTTCCGATGTCGTCCGTGAAAGCCACGGGCACGCAGATCATCCTGTCAAATACCTACCATCTGATGCTTCAACCGGGCGCCCAGATTGTGGCAGACCATGGCGGACTTCACAAGTTTTCCGGCTGGGATGGCCCATTCCTGACCGACAGCGGCGGTTTCCAGGTCTTCTCGCTGGCGCATGGCGGCGTGGCCGACGAAATCAAGAGTGCGCGCAAGACCGAGAAACCCAAGAAGGATGTGCTGCGCATTACAGAAGACGGCGTTGCCTTCCGCTCCTACATTGACGGCAGCCGCGTGACGCTGACGCCCGAGAGTTCCATCCGTGCACAACGTCTTCTGGGCGCCGACATCATTTTGACATTCGATGAATGCACCCCGTTCCACGTTGACCGGGCCTATACCGAAGCCTCGCTTGCCCGTACGCAGCGTTGGACAGAACGCTCCATCGCGAGCTACATGCAGCCCACGGACGAATACGCGCCGCGCCACGGATCAGCCGGCGCACAGGGCCTGTACGGGATCTCTCAAGGCGGCGTCTATCCGGATCTTCGCAAGCGGGCCGCAGATACTTTGCGCGCGCAGCCTTTCTTCGGATTCGCAGTGGGCGGCAGCCTCGGAAACTCCAAATCCCAGATGTACGAAGTGGTGGAGTTCGCGACCGAAGGCCTGCATTGCGAGAAGCCGGTTCACCTCCTCGGCATCGGCGGGATAGAGGACATTTTCCGCTGCGTACCCTGCGGAATCGACACGTTCGATTGCGTCTCGCCGACGCGCGCCGCGCGTCACGGCTGGGCGCTCGTTCCCGCGCAGATCGCAGCTGATTGCGGGGTCCACAAGCGCGAACCCGCACTGAACCTGCGCAATGCCATGTTCCGGCACGATACCTCGCCGATCGATCCGGACTGCACCTGCGAAGCCTGCCAGACCGTCAGCCGAAGCTATATCCACCACCTTCTGAAGGCGCGGGAAACGCTCGCCCAGATCCTTTTGACGACCCACAATATCGCAACGATGAACCGGGTGATGGCAGATGTCCGCGCTGGCCTGAAGGCCGGCTCTCTCGAGCCCGCCCGAACCGTCTGGCTCGGCGGATGACGGTGATCCGCCCGGCCGGCCTGCTGGCGCGTGTTCTGCCGGATTGCCTCAAGCTGAGCGAGGCGTCCGAACTTGTCCGCATCGACAAGATGAGGCTCGCTGAATTCGCGGGCTCGCTCGTCAGCGCCCTGCCCGGCGACATGCGTCACACGCCCCATCATTTCATCGGCGATGCCGAGACGACAGCGGCCTATTTCATTGTGCTCGACACGCTAAATTTCGGATCTGGCTACTTTGAACATCTTGCGCCCTACAACGGCGAGACGGGCTATTACGCCGTCGCAACCGCGCTGCGCGACTGGTTCGTCCGGGACGGCGTTCCTGCGCCTTCGATCCTGAAAACGATGACGCCGGAACGTATCGGCGAAATCCTCGGCCAGCCCCGGATTCCGGAACTGGTTCAGCTGATGGACTGGTTTGCACGGGCCCTGCGCGAGCTTGGACAGTTCACTGACAAGTCTCTCGACGGCCGCTTTCAAAGCCTGCTGACCCTGTCCGGCCATGACGCATCTGACATGGTAGACCTCTTGTGCCAGATGCCGATGTTCCAGGACGTTGCCGAGGCCGGCGGCGAATCCATCCATTTGCTCAAGCGCGCGCAGATCTGCGTACAGGATATCGCTATCGCCGCTTCCGAAGACGGGCTCTCGGCCTTGAACATCCATGGGCTTGAGCATCTGACGGTGTTCGCCGACAACATGTTGCCCTTCATCCTCGAGGCGGAGGGCGTGCTCGTTTACGACAGCAAACTCGCGCAACGTATCCAGGCCGGCGAGTATCTTGGCATGAGCAGCCGCGCCGAGCTGGAACTCCGCGCCAACAGCATCACTGCGTGCGAACTGTTGCGCCAGAACCTGAAGGGCAAAGGCATCTCCACCACCGCGCGCGAAATCGATTTCGCGCTCTGGAACATCGGCGATCGCCAGTCCGCCGCGAGCCCGAAACGGCTGCACGTTTGCCGGTCCTGGTTTTACTGATCCGCCGGGTCAGAAGTCCCTGCGCAGCTCGATGCCGTATTTGCGGGGTTTGTTGGGCTGACGAGCGAGTTCCACCGCGCCGTTGAACAGACCGAACACATCTTCCGGCTGACGTTCGTCGAACAGGTTGTCCGCAAAGACGGTGACGCGCCAATCCACACCGTGCAAGCCGAGCCGCAGGTCGGCGAATTCATGGGGCACTGACCGCAGCTCCGGAAAGTCCAGCGTGAAGCTCCGTGGACCGAGGGTGCGATAGGCGAGATAGGCAGCAAGGCTCAAACCGGGTGCAATGGGCCGTTCATAATCGAAGGACAGCGCCGAGTTGTACTCGGCAACATAAGGCATCTTGACCCCCTCGAGCGCTGGGTCTCGCTCGAACTGTTGAATCTCGGAGTCGACAAAGCCAATCCCGAGCCTCACGCGGAGCGTATCAATCGGCCGCAGACTGACCTCCAGCTCGGCGCCTTGAGACCGCACGCGGTCGATCCCGACATTCTCGAGTGTAAAACTGTCCGGGTTGAACCGCGTCAGCTGCGCATTGTCCTGCTCATTGCGGAACACGGCGGCGTCGAGGTTCAACCGGTCATTCCAGGCTGATGATTTGAAGCCCAGCTCATAGCTGTCGGTGATCTCTGCATCGAAGCGGCGCGCGACGACCGGGCTGTATTCGTTGAACCCGCCGCTCCGGAACCCGCGTGAATAGCCCGCGTAAACCAGCATGCCGGTTGCAGCCTGGTAGGAAACCGAAAGCTTGGGCTGGAACTCTTGGAATACCGCCTTGGCGAGCGTTGTCGATACATCGCGCGGATCAACCGATCGGCGATGGTCCTCATCAAACCGACCGGCTGCGCTCAGCGTCAGCTTGTCGGAAACCGCGTAGCTGGTTTCGGCCGACAGGGCCCAGGAACGGCTGCTGTTATCGTCCTGAATGGCAAACAGCAGCAGGTCCGGCGAAAGGTCCGCGCGGGTGAGCCGCTGGTTGCCTACCGGATCATCATAGACAGCAAACGTGCTGGCGCGGCTCTTGTCCTGGAAGAAACCGCCAAACGCCCAACTGAACCTCTCGTCGCTGCGCGATGTGAGACGCGCTTCAACCGTCACGGCTTCATGCGCGTCGATGGCTTGTTGCCAGTTCGGAAAGAACACGGCCCCATCACCAGCAGAGGAAATGATATCACCATCGGCGATGCCGTCATTGCTTGCCTTGGAATAGCCGCCCGCAAGCGATAGGGTTGCCGCTGCGAAATCATGCTCCAGCCGTGTGCTGAACTGGAAGATCTCGCGCTCATTCTCGCCCAGCACGTTCTGCGAGACGGGTGCGGAAAAATCTTCAATCGCCTCACGCACCGGTCCTGCCGCATTGTAGTATCCAATACCGTCCACGGACTGACTGTACTGGGCACGCGCCATCAGGCGTGTTTCGGGCGCGAGGTCTGCACTCACTTGCGCGGCGACGCCCTGCTGGCGCGTGGCATCGGCGCCCTCACCGGCGAAGACGTTCTCGATCAGCCCATCGCTTTCATTGAAATAGCCGCCGATCCGGAAGCGCACCTTGCCGGATGCCAAAGGACCGGACACTCTGGCGGACACGCCCCGTGTCTCTCCGTTGGCGAATGTGCCGCGCACGCTGCCCTTCAGGTCGCGCGTGGGCTGTTCGGTTATGATGTTGATCGCCCCGCCCACCGCGCTGCGCCCATAGATCGCGCCTTGCGGCCCGCGCAGCACTTCGATACGCGCGATATCGAACAGATCCTGATTGATGAACTCGGCATCCGGCGCCGTAATCCCGTCCACCAGGACCGCCAGAGGCGGCTCGCCCACCTGCGGCGTGATCAGTCCACGGATCTGGAACCGGTCGAGCCCCGGACGGTAATTGTCCAGAAGCGTAAAGTTGGGCGTCAGATCTGCAACATCGCGCAAGCTCGTGATGCCCATGCGCTCGATGTCGCCGCGCCCGAACACCGTGAGGGTTTCCGGAACCGCCCCCTTTGCCTCATCGCGGCGGCGGGCGGTGACGATGACGGCGTCATACCGCTCCTCGCCCGCCCCCGCCGGGGTCGTCTGCGCGAAGGCGGCATTCAGCCCGGGCAGCAGCGCCGCCGGCGCCAGCAGCGCGAACGAGAACAAGGAAACAGACAGGCGCATCGAGTTTTCCCGCACGGTTTTGGGAGCCGGGCGGCCCCGGCACGGCGCCCGGTTAGCCGCTGCACGCCGGGAGCGCAATCTCCCGGCTGGTTACGGCGCCTCCCCGCCTTTGACAATGAGGCAGGCGCGCCTAAGGTTTCGGCGACAAGGGCGAGGGGCGCAGCGCGAAGCGGAAATGACCGAAACAGCGAAATCCTATCGCGCCTTCATCAGCTATTCGCAGCAGGACAAGGTGTGGGGAAAGCGCCTGCATGGTTGGCTGGAGGGCTACCGGGTGCCCGCCGGCACGACCGGCGCGTTGGCCGAAGGCGAACGTCTCGGGCGTTTCTTTCGGGACGATGAAGAAATGGCTGCCGCCGCAGATATCGCAGAAATTGTCGAGCGCTCGATCGACGAGTCCGAAAGCATGATCGTCATCTGCTCGCCGCGCTCTGCGAAATCCCGGTGGGTGGCCTCGGAAATCGAGCGCTTCAGGCGCCGGGGGCGCGACGGCAAGGTCTTCGCCTTCATCATCGACGGCGTCCCGAACTCGGGCGATCCGGAGACGGAGTGCTTTCCCGCGCCACTGAAGCGGAGGCACAATCCCGAGGATGCGCTGGACCTGCCCATCGAACCCCTGGGGCTCGACATTCGAAAGGATGGCAAGGACCGCGCCATCGCCCGATTGGCAGCGGGCCTTCTTGACGTCGACTTCGACGACCTTTGGCAACGTGACCGGCGCCGCGAAGACGCAAGGCAGCGCCGCCTGCTGCTCGGCCTGGCAATCCTCAGTACGGCTTTTGCAGTGCTCGCCGCCTCCGCCGTTTTCATGGGGTTGCAGGCGCGGGCGAATGCCCGAACCGCGCACGACAATCTCGCCGGCTTCTTCGCCGAACGCGCCTGGCAAAATCTGGAGAACGAAGACACGCTTGCCGCCGCCCGGTACGCGCTGGCGGGCATGCAATTGTCAGCGCGCAATGCGAAGGAGTATCATGCCGTGCTCGGCGCAGTCATGTTCGAGGCGGGGGAAACCCTTCCGCCACTCGTGCATGACGGCCCGGTCTTCAGCGCAGCCTTCTCTGCCGACGGACAAATGGCGGTCACGACCAGCGAAGACGCCACCGCGAAGATCTGGAACGCCCGGACCGGCGAACTGATCCACACGCTTGAAGGCCACACCGCCCGCGTCGGCGCGGCCGCCTTTTCGCCGGACGGAAAACGCCTCGCGACCGCCAGCAGTGACCATACGGCCGTGATCTGGGATCCCGTCACCGCGCGTCAGATCGCCCGGCTGACCGGGCATACAGACGCGCTCCTGACCGTCCAGTTCTCGCCGGATGGACGCTTGGTGCTGACCGCCAGCCGCGACGGAACATCACGGATCTGGACGGCGGCGACCGGCACGGAAGCGTTTCGTCTCGAGGAGAGTGCGGGGCCTGTCTGGAGCGCCGTCTTCTCTCCCGATGGCACCCGTATCGTGACGGCCCATGAGGATGGACGGGCGCGTATCTGGAATACCAATGACGGCGCCCTGCTCCATCGCCTGACCGGTCATGATGGCCCCGTTTACGGCGCAAGCTATTCACCCGGCGGCGACAGGATCGTCACCGCAAGCTTCGACCAGACGGCCCGCCTCTGGAATGCGAAGACCGGCCGGCCGGAGGGGCCGGCGCTTGCGGGGCATCTCGACAGCGTCTTGTCCGCAACCTTCTCGCCGGACGGGCGCACGCTCGTGACGGCGAGCGGCGATGCCAGCGCCCGGTTGTGGGACGCACGATCCGGGCGCGAAATCCAGACGCTGGTGGGCCATACGCAGGCGGTGCGCGATGCGCGTTTTTCACCGGGCGGCGACTGGTTACTCACCGTAAGCGACGATGCGACCGCAAAACTCTGGGACGCCCGGACCGGTGGGCTCGAGCGCACCCTGCGCGGCCACGAAGACCGCCTGCGCGCCGGAACCTTTTCGCCCGACGGCGAACAGATCATCACGGCCAGCCGGGACTTTACGGCGAAAATCTGGGAACGCCGCGGACGGCTGCTCGCCACGCTCGATGCCGGCGCTGACCAGGTGGCGTTCGCTGAACTTTCCCGCGACGGCGCGTATCTGGTTTCCGCCGTCCAGAACGGGAATGTCTATGTCTGGGATATGGAAACCCGCGAACGCCTCGCCACGCTCTCCCAACACGATGGCAGCGTGTTCGGCGTGGCCTTTTCGCCAGATGCGAGCCGGGTCGTGACCGCCGGAGAAGACGGCACCAGCAAGATCTGGGATTGGCGCAGCGGCACTGTTCTGGCCAACATCACCGGCCATGAAGGCTCGGTCAACAGCGCATCCTATTCGAGACAAGGCGACCGGATCGTGACCGCCAGCGCCGACCAAACCGCGAAGGTCTGGGATGCCGAGACGGGCAGATTGCTCGCGACGCTCGAAGGCAACACCGATCTGGTGCGCGGCGCAGAGTTCTCGCCCGATGGAACCCGGATCGTAACCGCGGGCCAGGACCGGACGGCAAGGATGTTCGAGGCGGCAACCGGAGCCCAGATCGGCGCCGCACTTGAAGGTCATGTCGGCGGCCTTGGAGCGGCAGCCTTTTCGCCCGATGGAATGCGCATCGTCACTGGCAGCGACGATGGAACCGCACGGGTCTGGGACGCAGAGACCCGGGACGTTCTGGCCACACTCAGCGGGTTCCGCGGAAAGGTCTCTGGCGTTCAGTTTTCACCGGACGGCAGCCGAATCGCGACGGCGAACCTTGATCAGACCGCCAACATCTGGGACGCCGACAACGGACGACTCCTGAGGACGCTCCCGGGATATGGAAGCAATGTCAGCAGCGCGACCTTTTCAGCCGACGGCCGGCGCGTCGTGTTGGCAAGCGATGACGGCAAGGTCCGGATCTGGGACATAGCCCGGCTGACTGACACCTGGACAGACCTCGCCCAAGATGCCTGCACGAGGCTCCTCAGCACGAGGAGCCGGCATTTCAGCACACTGAAGATCGGAACTGATCAGCTCTTGAAGTCCGAATGGGTGGATCCAGATCGGGATGTCTGCGCCGGGTTCGAAGGCAAGCCGTGATCAAGGTGGCGACTTGCGGCCCGCAAGAGCTGCAAGTCGCCACCCGGTTCAATACAACGCACAAGGCGCGCCAGCCTGAATGTGGCGGCTTCAGTTGTCCGGCGTCGTACCCGGACGGGTCGATCCGCCCGGTTGGGATTCGTCCGTAGACCCTGGAACCACAACCATCCCGCCTTCGGCCGGCGCGTCAGCGACTGCGCCGGGCATCGGAGCAACATCCGCCTCGATGGCTGGCTCAGCCAGAGGCGCCTCGGCATTGGCGGGTTCCGCTTCGACTTCGTTCAGGCAGTCGACATCATCGGCGTCATCAGCGCACTCTGCGACTTCGCCGGCGTCGTCCTGAACCTCGGCGATCTCAGCCTCTGCCGCGTCTTCGCCCTGTGCCAAGGCCGGCGCACTGGCCGCCAGGCCGGCTGCAGCCAGCAATAGCGCCGCCAATGCGATTGTCTTGTTCACCTGTTTCATTTGCGTCCCTTTCATTGAGCCCCCAAGGGAGACGTTACCGCGTCCCGTCAAAAGCGAACATCCACAATTTCATCGACCGCGCCATCGCGACCTGCGGTTGCCTCACTGCGCTGAATCTTCGAAGCCGCGCATGCCGTGCTTCAGGCGATCATCTATCATTTCGTAGCACAAACTGATTACGAAATGATCCTGATCCGGCGTCGCGCCCCGCTTCCGGTCGGTATAGAACGTGTCCGGATTGGCCATGCCGCGGCAACTCACAGCCTGGATCGTGGTAGCATGGGTCAGGTGGTAGTCGGCCTCGATATCATCCTTGAGGTCTTCCATCACGCCGCTTCTGGCGAGGAAGTCCCGCGCCTGTTCCAGGCCTCCTCCGGCCGGGCCGTAGACGATGTCGATCTCGATACCGTAAACACCGGACCAGTCCCGGAACACCGCGTCAATGTCATTGTCGATGGCCTGATAGTCGGCGGCGCAATCCCGGCCGGGCGCGGCCTCCGCCGCAAGTTCGGCAAACCCGGCAAAGCTGACCGGATCGCTGCCGTAGAGAAGGCAGAGGATCTCATAGGCCCGCACATCTGCGGGGGCATGCGGTTCATCCCGGACAATGCTGCTATCGACCTGCAGCCATCCTGCGGCGGCGCTGACAATCTCTTCGACACCGTCCGGATCTTCTGCATCCGGAGCAAGCAAAACGAGCGCAAACCGGTCCGCATAGTCCTCCCGGTCCGAATTGGTCCAGTTGGGATCCTTGTTCATGTCGGCGATCTGGCCCATCAGCATGTGCCCGGCTTCATGGTAGGCGAGAAACCGCACGAATCCGCGAACAAAGCTCTCGGTCGCCTCGTCGCGCGTCGGCGTGTCAGCGCGCGTTGGCCCCTGCAAGGGCCCCGCAAAGGCGAATAACAAGGAGATACAAGCCGCTACCGCCGAGACACGCATACCGTCCACCCCTGTTTTGGAGCAAACGTAACGCGTTTTCCCAAGTCAGGGAAGTTGTCTTGCCACATCGGCGGGAGTGTCAAGGGTCACTGACCATCCCGAACGGCAACGGCCGTGGCAGGAAAATCGACCCAGACGCCGTCAACTCCGGCATCGAACAAGGCTTGCAACTCCGCCTTTGAATCCTTGAATCCCGGATCCGGCCGATCATCGCGCACCGTATACACGTGGACCAGAAGCCCGGGCGCGTGGGCGCGTTCCACAAAGTCCGTACGCGTGCCATCCTTTGCGAAGATATAGGAGACATCCGCGCCGACGCCTTGTGTCGTCATGTCCTCGAGCTTGTATTCGAGCCCCATCATCCCGGCATAGGGCGCGCCGACAAGATTCTGGACCAACGGCAAATCGCTCTTGCCCGCGACTTCCGCCAGGAAAGGCGGTTCGAAACACTGGATGTAGACGGGAATGCCGGCATCTTTCAGCCCTTTGGCTTTCATCGCGTCCAAAATGGGATCGACAAGGCCCTTTCCGATCGACGTGTAGTGGCCCGGCCACTTCGCTTCGACGTGCAATCCGACCGTGCGCCCCTTGGCGGCTTGCTCAAGCACGAGATCCATGATCTCGTCGAAGGTCACGATGGCGAGCTGGTCGTTGTGATCCATCGAGCGGCCCTCGAACTGCTGGCGCGCCTTGAGGGTCCGGATTTCGGCAATCGTGAAGTCGTCCGCCCACCAGTCTTCCTGCTCGCCAAACGGTGTCGCGCGCACCTTCTTTCGGTCTGCAAACTCCGGATGGTCGGCGATGTCGGTCGTGGCCGACAGGTAGAGATCGTGGCGGGCAATCAGGACGCCGTCAGATGTCATCACCAGATCGGGTTCGATGAAGTCTGCACCTTGAGCGATGGCGGTCCTGTAGGCCATCATCGTATGCTCAGGATAAAGGCCGCTGGCCCCGCGATGCGCGATGACGATCGGGCGCTCGCCGGTCAGCGTGTTCCATGACACCGCCTTCTGCTCCGCTGCGGCCGCCGCCGCTACAGGCTCTGTCCGGGTGGTGTCCGCACTGGCGCAGGCAGACAGAACCAGCACGCTCGCAACGATCAGCTTTTTCATGGCAGGGCATTTCCTTTGGAGTACGGCCTGGATCTGAAACCGCGCGTCAGGCCCGGATCCGGGAAGGCGAACTGCCGGGATGGAACGGATCCATCCCGGCCGAGCTGTCTCAGAACTTGAGGTACACGCCAGCTTTCACCATCTGCGGCTTGCCGCGGATGATCGTGGACAGGCCAAAGGCGCCGCCCGTGTTGCCGACGTCGATCAGGTATTCCTCGTCGAGGAGGTTTTCGCCCAGAACATAAGCGCCCCAGCGCTCGTCTGCGCTGTCAAAACCGAGACGCAGGTTTGCGATTCCATAGGCGTTTTCATATTCCTGAACCAGCGAACCATCAGGATAGGATTCCGGGATGCGGTCAAAGCCGCCGGTCCCGTTCGGCGCATAGTCGAAGCCGTTGTCGTCTTCGAAGAAGTGCTTGCTCTTCCAGATGTAGCTTGGAACGATCGAGAAATCGCCACGCTCACCGAACGGCACCGTGATGTCCGCCGCGAGCGAGAAGCTCTGCTCCGGGCTCAGGCGGAAGCTGTTGCCGGCAAACTGCAGCGCATTGCCGTCATCATCTTTGTCGTCATACTCGGAGTGCGTGAAGGCATAGGTCGCCAGCAGGCGCACATTGTCGTTGACGAGGGCCTGGCCATCAAACTCGAAGCCGTACTGCGTTGCGTTGCCCGAGTTCTCGGTAACGAAGATGCCATTGATCGCGTCAAACCGCGTCGTCTGGAAGTTCTTGTACTGACCGTAATAGACCGAGCTGGTCATCTGGAGACGATTGTCGAGGAAACGGCCAAACAGGCCCGCCTCGACGTTGTCGAGCGTTTCGGCGTCAATCAGGTTATAGGTCGCGCCGGTCGCCGACAGCACTTCCGGCCGGCGACCGCGGCCATAGGCAACCCAGGTATTGATGTCGTCGGACACGCGGTAGGCGGCGTTGAAACGCCAGGTGAAGGCGCCGTCGGTGCCTTCCGAGGCGGAGGCCTTGTTGCCCAGCGTCGCAGAGCTCAGCAACAGAGTTGGTGACAGTATGACGCCGTTGAGCCCGCCAAGGTTGGGATTGGATTTCAGCACCGCGCCGACCGTGCTCGCGGCAAGATCTTCGGTGGTGTAGCGCAGGCCCGCCGTGAGCTTCAGTCGGTCGGTGACCGCATAGGTGACGTCGCCGAACAGGTCGTAGGTGTCACGCTCATCGGTCGAGATTTGCTGCTCGAGATGTTCGCCGTAGAGCGGCACCAGTTGGCCCAGCACCAAGACGCCCAGAGCGGAGTATTGCATCGGCGTCTCGAAGCTGCCGAAGTTGGCGGCGCCCGGCACGCTGGCGCCGGCCAGCACGGCCTGCATCTGGGCGACGGTCAAACCCGCGCCGGCTGCAATCCGCGGGGCGAACAGCGACTGCGCATAGGCCTCGTCAGTGGAAAAGCGAAGCTCGTCCTTGCCGGAAATGGTGAAGTAGTTGCCGCCGAAGAAGGCGGTCAGGTCGCCGCCATTGTCGTAGTTCAGGCGAAGTTCCTGGCTGAAGGTATTGGCTTGGCGCGCCTGATAGAATTGCAGGAGGTTAAAGGCCGCGCCATCGGAATCCCAGGCTTCGTTGGAGAACAGATTGCGGTAGTCGCTGAGTGAGGTCAACGACCAGGCTTCGTTGAGATCATACGCGATGTTGGCGGTGACGTAGAAAAGTTCGCGATCATTGCCGAGCTTGCTGCGCACTTGATCGTCATTGACGTTCATCGCGGTCGCACCGAACGGATCGACCACGCCGTTGACCGGGAAGAAGCCGGACGTGAACTGCGTGCCGGTCGAGTCATCATCCTGGTAGTTGACGAAAACATCGGCGGTCAGCCGGTCGGTCGGCGCCCAGTGCAAGGACGTGCGCAATGCGGTCGTATCCTGCCCCATCAGGTCCGGCGAGTTGGCCGTATTGGGGACGTAACCGTCGAGATTCTTGATCTGGCCCGCGAAGCGCAGCGCCAACGTGTCGCTGATCGCCCAGTTGTAGTTGCCCTCGGCGCGCACGAAGCCGTAGTCGCCGCCTTCCAGCGTCAGACCGCCGGAATTGCCGTCCAGCGAAGCGCGGTTCTGGATGAAGTTGATACCGCCGACCAGCGCGCCCTGACCAAACAAGGTGGCCTGCGGGCCTTTCACAACCTCAACCCGCTCCATGTCGTAGATGGCGAGGTTCGTCGCGAAGCTCGGATTGCCGATGGCAACACCGTTCTGGAACAGGGCGACCCGCGGCGTGCCGCTGTCGGACACAACACCGCGCAGCGAATAGCTCGGCGCGTTCAGGCTTTGCGCCTGAACCTGAAGGCCGGGGATGAAGTTGCCGAGATCCTCGAGATCGTCGGCGCCCAGTTTGTCGATCAGGGACTGGTCGGTCACCGAAACGTTGATCGGAACATCGATCAGGGATTGCGCCTGCTTCTGGGTCGTGACGGTGACGACCTCCAGGCGGCGCGCCTCATCGGTGGCCGGTGCGTCAGCAAAGGCAGCCAGCTGGCTTGAAAAGCCGAGCGCGGCAACGGCGGTCGCGGAATAAAGGGAGAGTTTCATGGGAGCCCCGTTTCATGCTGCAGCGCACAACTCGCTGCTTCGGGGCTGATTAACGATTCGCAAGTCCCGCTTCAAATCAAGGTTCTGCGAACGCAGGATGTAAGTCCTCCGTACTCTGTGTATCCCCTGCCGTCACATCCCTTTCATGCTCAACCAGACCGATTTTCACCGCCTCAAGCGTGAAGCGCGCCCTGTCAGGCCCCCAGCCCCGCCTGTGCCGGCGCGCGGGCCGGCCTCGACATCAACCACCCGAAAACGAAGGGCAGCGCGATCCCGGGAAGCCCCTCATAAATCTGCTCATGCCAACCGAGTGCGAAGCGCCAGAAGAGTGCAATGGAGACGCCGCCGATCAGCATGAGGACTGCCGTCATTTCGGAGACGCGGCGGCGCAGGGCATATAGCGCCAACAAGGGCGCAAAGGCGGCGGCCAACGTCGACCAGGCGAGGATCACCAGACTGAACACGCTCTGGCTGCCCGACAGCGCCAGCATCAATGCAATCACCACCGAACAGGCCGTCGCCAGTTTCATCATCACGGGCGTCTCCAGCCGCTGCGGCACGAGATCATGCGTAAAAGCCGCGGAACAAGACAGCACCAGCGAGTCGGCCGTCGACATGGTCGCCGCGAAAATGCCGGCGAGGATCAGGCCGACCATCACCGGCGGCAGAAGTTCGATTGCCATGCGCGGAAGGGCGAGTTCCGGGTCCAGGCTGGCGAGGTCCGGCAGGTAAACCCGCGACAGCATGCCGACGCCGGTCGCCAGCGCATAGAAGATCGTGAAGTATCCATAATACCACGCGCGCGCGCGTCCCATGTTGCCTTCATTGTCGAGCGCCATGAAGCGCACCATCACATGTGGCTGTCCGACGACGGAGAATCCAGCAAACACCCATCCCAACACGAACAGCCCGATCCCCGCGAAACCGGGCAGCAGAAGATTTTCGGGAAACAGGTTCAAAAAGCCGGGCACGCCCCTCCAGGCGTCAAGCGTGCCGCTGATCCCTCCCAGTCCGTTCAATCCTGCAAGGAACAACACCGTTATGGCGGCCATCATGGCGATGGCCTGCGCGCCGTCGGTCCAGATCGAGGCGCGTATCCCGCCGACGATGGAATAGACGAGCACCATCACGGCAACCGAAACCGCCCCGGCGCGCGGATCGATCCCGAGCACACCTTCCAGCGCCTTGCCACCCGCCGACACCTGCGCGCCGGCATAGGCGATGAGAAAGATCAGCATGATGACAGCCGCGATGCGACGCCAGATGCCAAAGGTTTCGCCATACCAGCGCGCGATCACGGCGGCGAAAGACGCCTCGCCTGTTTGCGCCGTGGCCTGACGCAGACGCCGGTGAATGAAGGTTGATCCGAGGAAGTCCCCCAGGATCCAGCCAAACATCAGCCAGATCGACGCCAGTCCGGTCTGGTAGGTGAAGCCGATGACGCCGATGAACATGTAGCCTGAATTGTTGGTGGCCACCGCCGAAAGACCCGCAAGCCAGGGCTGCACACTGCTGCTCGCGAGATAATAGTCATTGCGCTCGCCGGTCGCCTTGCGGCCCGATGCCAAACCAACCGCGATGAAAAAGGCCAGGATCAAAACAAAGCTGACGGCAACGATCATGAAGGAAACTCCTGTTGGCCGGGCGCAGGCGGCGCCGAAGGCGGGGCGGGCTGATCTGCGGCGCCCCCCCGCGGATCGAATTCGGCAATCGCAAGACTGGTCGCCGGAGATACGCTGAACGGCTCACGCGCGCCGGGCGGAACGCCGGGCGAGATGGCGAGGCGAGACAGGGACAGAACGCACAACGTGCCAAGCGCCACAGACGCGAAGAGAAACAGCCCGCCACCGCCCGGAACCACCTGCATCAGTCCGCCGGCCAGAACCGGCCCGGCCACCGAACCGAGCCCCCAGATCACCAGGATGCCCGCCATCATCGACGTGATGTCTTCCGTACGCGCACGATCGGCCGCATTGGCGACTGCAACAGCATAGTAACTGAGCGATCCCGCCCCGAAGACGGCAGCCAGAAGCAGGATTGGACCCGGCGACGACACGGCGGAGGTCAGGGCAATGCCCGCCGCCGCCAGTCCTCCGATTGCCGCCGCCGCCGCAATCACCAACCGCCGGTCAAATCGGTCGGAAAGAAGGCCGATCGGCCAGAGGCCAATCATCGCGCCGGTCAGGATTGCGCCATTGAGCATCGCGGCAAACCCGGCAGGGTCCTCCGGACGGACACCCGCAGCAAAGACGGGGTATAGCTGCGCGATGGAATTGTTGACGGCGCCCGCAGCGAACGCGGCGAACACCGAGGCCGGTGCCAGCTTCATCAGCCGGCGCGGTCCGAACGGCTCCGCCGCGACGATCTCCGGCTGCACCCGGTTGGTGGCCGC
>JBGSOU010000599.1:0-2181 GCA_041739025.1 Hyphomonas sp. | reverse complement strand
GCCTGAAGACCGCGCGCGCGAACTATGCCGAAGCCGTGCGGCTTGCGCCGGAGGATGCCGGCCTGCGCTGGCAATGGGCGCGGGCCCTGGCCGCGTTCGACGCGAAGAAATACCGCGCCGAGATCGAGTCCGAGCTGCAAGCCGCCGTCGCGATTGATCCGCAGACGGAGCTGGACCGCGTGATGCAGGGCCGGGCCGGCGTGTTGCTGGACGTCGTGTCAGGCGGCAAGGCACACGAGATCGAGACCGCTGCGCAGGCGATGCTTTAGGGCGGGTTGCTACCCACCCTGCCAGCCTATTCCGCCGCCACTGGCTCGGCATGTGCGGCTTCTTCCGACAGCCAGCGTTCCGCTTCCAGCGCGGCCATGCAGCCCATGCCGGCGGCGGTCACCGCCTGGCGGTAGGTTTCGTCGGTGACGTCGCCGGCCGCGAAGACGCCGGGGATGGCCGTACGGGTGGAGCCCGGTTCGGTGATCAGGTAGCCATTCTCGCGCAGCGGCAGCTTGCCGGCAAAAAGCTCCGTGGACGGCGCATGGCCGATGGCGATGAAGACGCCATGGACGGGAATCTCGCGCACCGCGCCGCTCTTGACGTTCTTGATGCGCGCGCCGGTCACGCCCAGCGGGTTCTCGTCGCCGATCACCTCGTCCAGCGCCGAATCCCAGATCACCTCGACCTTGGGATTCTTGAACAGCCGGTCCTGCAGGATCTTCTCGGCGCGGAAATGGTCGCGGCGGTGCACGACGGTGACCTTGGAGGCGAAGTTTGTCAGGAACAGCGCTTCCTCGACAGCCGTGTTGCCGCCGCCGATGACCATCACTTCGCGGCCCCGGTAGAAGAAGCCGTCGCAGGTGGCGCAGGCGGAGACGCCGAAGCCCTTGAATTTCTGCTCGCTCGGCAGGTCCAGCCACCGCGCCTGCGCGCCGGTGGAGATGATCACCGCGTCGGCGGTATAGGTGGTGCCGTTCTCGCCGACCGCCTTGAAGGGGCGGCTTTCGAAATCGACGCTGAGGATGTGATCATTGGCGACCTTGGTGCCCATCTTCTCGGCATGCGCCTGCATGCGCACCATCAGGTCCGGCCCGAGGATGTGGGCCTCGCCCGGCCAGTTCTCGACATCGGTGGTGATGGTCAGCTGGCCGCCCGGCTGCATGCCGGTGACGACCTGCGTTTCGCGCAAGGCGCGCGCGGCATACACGGCGGCGGTCCAGCCCGCCGGGCCGGAGCCGATGATGAGGATTTCTGCATGCTTGGTCTCGGCCATCCGGGCCTCCCGTCGTGTCTGATGCCGTCATATGGGCGCTGATGGTGACGGTTAAAGCGCTGCGGACGCCTTCGCAATGCGGCTATGCGGCTGTGGGGCTTACTTCACCGATCACTTCGACGGTCGCGTGGCTGGCGCCAAACGCATGGGCGAGGCGTTCCTTGACGGCCCGGCGCACGGTTTCGGCATTGGCGCCGGGCACCGTGTTCACTTCCAGCGTCACCAGCGGGCGCGATTCGGTCAGCGCCCAGGCGTGCACGTGCGAGACGTCCGACACGTCCGGCACGTTCGCCTTCAGGTCCGCGATGATGCGGCTGGCTTCCAGGCCATGGGGCGTGCCCTCGATCAGGATATGGCCGGCTTCGCGGGTGATGCGGATGCCGCCGAACAGGGCCAGTCCGGCCACGAGGATCGAGAGCAGGGGGTCTGCCAGCATCCAGCCCTGCCAGAGGATCAGCCCGGCCGCGAGGATGGCGGCGACCGAGCCCAGCAGGTCGCCGGCCACATGCCACATCGCGCCGCGCAGGTTCAGGTCATCCTTGTGCTCCCCGCCATGCAGGATGGCGAAGGCCATCACGTTGACGACCAGTCCGAGCACCGCAACGCCGAGCATCAGCTCGCCGGCCACTTCCACCGGGTCTAGCAACCGGTGGATCGCTTCCCAGACGATCCAGAGCGCGAGGAGGATCAGCAGCACCCCGTTCGTGAACGCGGCGAGCACCTTCATCCGGCCGAAGCCGAAGCTGCGCGCCGGATCCGCCGGCCGGGTTGCCAGCTTGTAGCCGAGCCAGGCGAGGAGCAGCGAGCCGGTATCGGTCAGCATGTGCGCGGCGTCGGCGATCAGCGCGAGCGAGCCGGAGACGACGCCGCCCACCACCTCGGCCACCATGAAGCCGCCGGTCAGCAGCGCCGCCAGC
>JBGSOU010000598.1:0-2442 GCA_041739025.1 Hyphomonas sp. | reverse complement strand
TCGTCGAACGGCCGGCGCTGTTCGTGTTCGGCTGGCTCCGCCGGCAGCTGTTCCACCGCCCGCGAAGCCTGGCCGCCTGACGCCCCCTATTCGGCGGCAATCTTTTCCGCTGACGGCGCGGTCCATTTCAGCACCGGCTTGCGGGCCGCGCGCGTCTCGTCGAGACGCTTGGCGGGTGCCAGATACGGCGCGCCCTTCAGCGTCTCGTCGCCTTGCGCAGCGCGCCGGGCAATCGATTCCAGCGCGTCGCAGAAGCGGTCGAGTTCGGCTTTCGACTCCGTCTCCGTCGGCTCGATCAGCATGGCGCCGTGCACCACCAGCGGGAAATACATCGTCATCGGATGATAGCCCTCGTCGATCAGCGCCTTGGCGATGTCGAGCGTCTCGATCCCGTCCGCCGTGAACGCGTCCGAGAACAGCGCCTCGTGCATGCAGAATCCGTCAAAGGCGGAGGTCATGACGGACTTGAGCCGGGCCTGAACATAGTTGGCGTTCAGCACGGCGTCCTCGGCCACCTGCTTCAGGCCGTCCGCACCGTGGCTGAGCATATAGGTCAGTGCCCGGACGAACATGCCCATCTGGCCGTGGAAGGCGACCATCCGGCCGAACGAGTCCTTCGCCGCGCCTTCGGTCTGCTCGACCAGCCGGTAGAACCCGTCCTCGTCCTTCACCACGAACGGCACCGGCGCATACGGCGCCAGAGCTTCGGAGAACACGGTCGGGCCGGAGCCCGGACCGCCGCCGCCATGCGGGGTGGAGAAGGTCTTGTGCAGGTTGATGTGCATCGCGTCGACGCCGAGGTCGCCGGGCCGCACCCGGCCGACAATGGCGTTGAAGTTCGCGCCGTCGCAATAGAAATAGCCGCCCGCCGCATGGATCAGGTCGGCAATCGCCTTGATGTCGGTCTCGAACAGGCCGCAGGTGTTCGGGTTGGTCAGCATGATGCCGGCAATGTCATCGGTACGCACGAGCTTCGATTTCAGGTCGTCCATGTCGACGCGGCCGCGCGCATTGGCCTTGATCTCGTCCACGATGAACCCGCACTGCACCGCCGTGGCCGGATTTGTTCCGTGCGCGGATTCCGGTACCAGTACGCGCTTGCGCACCTCGCCCTCGCCGCGCGCGATAAGCGCCTGGCGGATCGCCAGCATGCCGCACAGCTCGCCATGCGCACCCGCTTTCGGGCTCATGGCGACGGACGGCATGCCGGTCAGGGTTTTCAGCCAGGTGGCCAGCTCGTCGATCAGCTCCAGCGCGCCCTGCACGGTGGCCTGCGGCTGCAGCGGATGGATGTCCGCAAAGCCCGGCAGGCGCGCCATCTTCTCGTTGAGACGCGGATTGTGCTTCATCGTGCACGAGCCGAGCGGGAAGAGGCCGAGATCGATGGCATAGTTGCGCTGAGAGAGGCGAATATAGTGGCGCACCGCCTGCGGCTCGGAGAGGCCCGGCAATCCGGTCTCCGCCTTGCGCACCACGCCGCCGAGCCGGCTTTTCACGCCCTTGGGCGCGGGAAGATCCACGCCGGTCGTCTCCGGCGTGCCGATCTCGAACAGAAGGTCTTCATGCTGAAGCAGCCCGCGCGAACCGGACACGGTATCGAATGACGGGGCGGAGACAGAAGACGGCGCCGTAGGGCGGCCCTGGGTGTTCATGGTCATCAGATGATCTCCTTCAGCGCCGCAACATAGGCCGCAATATCGTCCGCCGTCGTACATTCCGTGGCGGCCGCGATGATCACGTCGCCCATGTGGCCGTCCGGGAGCAGGCGGCTGGCGCGCACGCCGCCGACGACGCCCGCCTCGTCCAGCATGGCCAGCACCGCTTCGGCATCAACCGGCGTGCGGAAGGCAAACTCGTTGAAGAAACGCGGCGTCAGGATCTCGACGCCCTTCATGGCGCCGAGCGCATCGGCCAGCTCGCAGGCCGCCTCATGGTTCAGCTCTGCCAGTTGCTTCAGGCCCTTGCCGCCGAGCAGCGTCATGTGGGACGTGAAGGCCAGCGCGCAGAGGCCGGAATTCGTACAGATGTTGGAGGTCGCCTTGTCGCGGCGGATATGCTGCTCGCGCGTCGACAGCGTCAGCACGAACCCGCGCTTTCCGTCCGCGTCCACCGTCTCGCCGCACAGGCGACCCGGCATCTGGCGCACCAGCTTGTCCTTGCAGGCGAAGAGCCCGACATACGGCCCTCCGAAGTTCAGCCCGTTGCCGATCGACTGGCCTTCACCGGCGGCAATGTCGGCGCCCATTTCGCCCGGCGGCGCGATGAGGCCGAGGCTCACCACTTCGGTGAACACCGACACCAGCAGCGCGCCTTTCGCGTGCGCACTGTCGGCCACGCCCGAAAGATCCGTGACCGTACCGAACACGTTCGGGCTCTGGCCGATCACGCAGGCCGTCTCGCCATCCGCCGCAGCCGCCAGCGCGCCTTCGCCATCAATGGCGA
>JBGSOU010000304.1:0-1915 GCA_041739025.1 Hyphomonas sp. | reverse complement strand
CGCAGGGGCCGCCTATGGCGACGCCGGCCCGGTGATGTCGCCTGAACGGGCGGTGGCGACCTTCATCGCCGTGCGCGACCGCATGGAGCCGGTGATCGAGCGCGCTTGCCGCGAGGAATCGCGCGCCTCGAACTGCGATTTCCAGATCGGCGTCGCAGACGATCCGACCCTGCCGCCAAACGCGTTCCAGACCCTCGACAGGGCGGGGCGGCCGGTGATCGCCTTTACCGTGGCGCTGATCGCCGATGCCCGCAACGCCGACGAGATCGCCTTTGTCATGGGGCATGAGGCGGCGCATCACGTCGCGGGCCATATCCCGCGCCAGCAGGCCAACGCCCAGATCGGTGCGGTGCTGGGTGCGGCGCTCGGGGCTGCGATGGGCGGCGGCGACCAGTCGGTAGAGCTTGGCCAGCAGATCGGCGGCACCTTCGGCGCCCGCCGCTACGCCAAGGATTTCGAGCTTGAGGCCGATGCGGTCGGCACCGAACTGGCCTGGCGCGCGGGCTATGATCCCGAGCGCGGCGCGGCCTTCTTCACCCGAATCCCTGATCCCGGCAACGCCTTCCTTGGCACCCATCCGCCGAATGCCGACCGCATCGCCACGGTGCGCCGGACGCTGGCACAGCTTGGCGCCGGGCCTGCGGGCTGAGGCGCCGGATTGACCTGGATCAAGGCGGCACGGTCCGGCGGCGGCGATCCTGATCAGGCCGGCCCCCCCCCCGTGACGACCGGCAAGGAGGAGAGACTTGGCCCCAGTGATTGCGTTTTCCCGAAAGGCGGAGGCGGAAGCCCCGCTCGTCCCCTATTTCCTGACCGATCGTGCCGCGCGCCGCCACGGCGTTGATCTGGCTGTCGCGCTGGCCAGCGGTCTCATGTCGGCGGAGGACTTCCGCGCGATCCTCGCGGCCTGCCGGGTCTGTGTCGATGCGGCCGGCACCGAGGCCGCGCCGCGTGACGCCTGCGCCGACAAGACGCCGGAAAGCTGCGCCAACCGGGCGATTCTCGACGGATTGCGCGGCATCGTCTGAGGCGCTGCGCCGTCCGCACCGCGACGGCGAACTGGCGATTGCCGCGGCAAGGCCCTAACCTGCCGCGGGAAACGGCAGGAGACGGGTCGATGTGGCAGACATTCCTGGATGAACTGCGGCGGCTGGGCCAGACCTCGGCCTATTCTTGGAACGGATTTCGCGCCGCCTGGGCCAGCGAAAAGTCGCTGCGGCAGTGGGCGCTGGCCAATCTCCTGTCGGCGGCGCTGGCCTTCGCGCTTGACCTGACCCCGGGCGAGCGCGCGCTGATCCTCGCCCTCGGGCTTCTGGTGCTTGCCGCCGAACTCTTCAACAGCGCGATCGAGGCGACGGTTGACCTCGCGTCGCCAGAGCGCCACCCGCTGGCGGGCAAGGCGAAGGACTGTGGCTCGGCCGCGGTGGCGCTGACCGCGCTGGCCGGCGGCGTCGCTTGGACGCTGATCCTGCTGAGCTAGCCGCGATCACGGCCGCTCACAAGTCGGGCAAGCGGTCTTTTCCGGGTTTCCAGCGCCGCCAATATCGTTGGCAGGCACCTTGGGAGACAGCCATGTCATCGAAGCAGCGCTATCGGATCGGGCAATACGCCCCGAAAGAGCAGGCCGACGGTTCGGCTCTGCCGCGCCCGGAACTGCGCAAGCGGCTGGCGTCGGTGTTGCAAAGCCGGCACGCGGCGGGCAATGCGGCGGATATCGCGCCGCTGGCCGGTGTCGGACGTGCGCTGCAACTCAGGCTTGGCCTCTTCAATCTCGGCGCGCTCGCGCTCATGGGGGCGGCGTTCGGCGAAGGCTGGGTGCAGGGCATGTTCCGCGCCGACACGACCGGGATCACCTACGCGATCGCGGTCGTCTTCCTTGCCGGGCTTGGCTTCGCGCTGTTGCGCGGCTTCGGCG
>JBGSOU010000295.1:0-5899 GCA_041739025.1 Hyphomonas sp. | reverse complement strand
CGGGGCGGCGCGGTCGACCTGCTGGTGGCGGAACTGGACGAGGCGAAGGCGGCCGACGCGATCTTCGTGACCGGCGATTTCAACGAGCCCTCGTGGCGCGACTGGACCGAGCGCGCCAAGGCCGCGGGCCGGCACCCGCAGGCGGTGCCATTCCCGGCCACGAAAATGCTGGAGGCGGCCGGCCTGACCGACACCTACCGCTTCGTGCATCCCGACGAGATGGCGAAACCCGGGTTTACCTGGACTCCGACAACCGCGCCCGATGATCCAGCAGACCATCACGACCGGATCGACTACGTCTTCGCCGGGGGGGCGCTCCTCCGCGTGACGGATGCCCTGGTGGCCGGCGAAGCTGTCCCGCCCGCCGAGATGGCGATCACGCCCTGGCCGTCCGATCACCGCGCGGCTGTTGCGGACGTCACGATCGGGCGTTGAGCGGCGTCAGAACGGCCAGACCTCGAGTCCGTGGATTGCGTTGCGGACGTCCCGCGACAGGGTGACGAACCGGACTGTGCGGTTTTCCGCCAGATCGTGCAGCGTGATCGTGGACGGCGATGACCCGGCGGCGATCAGCGTGTCGGTGACGGGGCAGAGGCCGCGCGCGAAACCGGGCCGTGCGGTATGGCCGTCGGCATGGTCCATGTGCGTGAGAGTAGCCGGATCATAGGCCGGTACCCTGAACGTGCGCTGGCGCGAAGGCGTGACATAGCGGATCATGTCGGCGGCGGTGTCATTGAAGAGGATGCCGTCCCGGAAGGGTTGCGCATTGTGGGTTCCCGCCGGCAGCGAGGCCCGCAGCGACACGGTCTTCCCGTCAAAATGCAACAGGCCGGGCGCATGCAGGCCGCTGAAATACAGGCCGTTGGCCGCCGCGCAGATCGCGTTCAGGTGCAGCGTGTTCGAGGCTGCGGGACCATTGTCCGAGCACGGATCAAAGGACGACAAGGCCAGGCCTCCCGGGGCAGGTGCGAAGCGCAGCCCCCAGGTGAAGGTTTGCGCGGCAAGGGAAAAGCCGAGGAGGGCGTCGAATCCCGTCGAGGTGAGGAACAGCATGCCGTCCCGCACGCTGATTTCATGGCAATGCTTCAGGTAGCGGCAGCGGTGGCTGGACTTTAGCGTGAAGTCCGGCGTGTAGACGAAGAGTTCGTCGCTCGCGGCGATATAGATTTCTTCAGGTGCGGCAGGGTCCGGTCCGAAGGCGATCCCGCGCAGGCCGCGGTCCCATCCCCGGCCGGACCAGTCGATGTCCATCCGGTTCCAGTCAATCTTCTGTTCAACCCGGTCCTGACCGAAATCGACGAGATAGACGCCGCCATGACTCTCGCCCTGCCGGGCGCCGCGGACGACGGATGTTGCGAGGAGCCGGGTCATGTCCGGGCGGAAGCCTGCGGCGCGACATAGTCAAAGATGAAGGAGAGCCGGTCTTGCCCTCCCGTGTTCATCACGGAGTGGATCTTCTGGTTGTTGATTTCGACCGCTTCGCCGACCGGCATCGGGCAGGGCCGTCCGTCAATCGTGAAGCGGACGCCTTCATTGCTGGTCAGCGGAATGTGGATGCGGTGCCCGGCGCGGAAGGATGCAAGCGAGTCGATGTGCGGCTTGATCCGGCCCCCGGCGACCAGTTTCGCCACCATTGCGCGCAGGATCGTGCCGCCGGGCGGATAGTGCTGCGCGAGGATGGCGTGCATCAGGGGAACCGCCAGATCGGCGAGACGGTCCCAGCCCGGCTGTTGCGAGATCGTCACGTCCGGCCAGGCTTCGTCGCAGAAGATCAGAACCACCGACTGGGTGTCGTGATGGACATCGTAGGCGCGCTGGCGAAAGTCGAATTCCCGCCAGGCTTCCGGAGGAAGGGCTGCGGCGCGGGCGGCGAGCGGCTGCGCGTCCACCGGTCCGAGTGATCGCCATAAGGTTCCGATATCCATCCTGAACGCATCCCCGCGCTTGTACCGCTGCGCCGAACAACCACCGACGACGGACATCTTCAAGTCCCGAGGTGCGTCTCAAAAAGTTCACTGGCCGGCCGCCGCGTCCCGCGACATCTGGTGACCGCATGATGTGTTTGTCCCGCGGGGGGACCGAACGCGCTTGACTGGGGTTGGGGAATGAAAACGTCTCGTACCATACAAATTTTGGTAGGTTCCGTGTCGACTGCGGCGCTGGTCTGCGGCCTCGGGTTCCCGCTCACGGCTTCTGCGGAAGAAACGCCGGAGCTGCAGCTCCAGTCGGTGATCGTTACGGCGCGCAAGCGGTCGGAAAGCCTTCAGGACGTGCCGGCCAGCGTGCAGGCGTTCGGCGATGAAGAGATCCAGCGCCTCAACATCACGAAATTCGAGGACTATGCGCGGTTTGCGCCGTCCGTGTCGTTCAACACCCAAGGGCCCGGACAGACCAAGCTGGTGATCCGCGGCGTGGCTGAAAGCAGCGGCAGCCGCTCCGGCCAGTCTTCGGCCGGGATCTATCTGGACGATCAGCCGATCACGTCGAATGCTCAGACCCCGGACGTTCGCATCGTTGACGTGGAGCGCATCGAGGTGCTCAGCGGTCCTCAAGGAACGCTCTATGGTGCGAGCTCGCAATCGGGCACGCTGAAGATCATCACCAACAAGCCGGACGCGTCCGGCGTCTCCGGATCGGCCGAGGCCACGGTCAAATCCATGGACGAGGGCGGCGGCTCGTATGACCTTCAAGGGGTGGCCAACCTTCCGGTGGTCGAAGACAAGCTGGCGGTGCGTCTCGTCGGGTTTTACGGTGAAGAGTCCGGCTATGTTGACAACGTGCCGGGCACCACGCCTGGCGGCACGGTCAGCAATGCGGCGATCGCAAGCGAAGATGTTGACAAGATCAAGACGTTTGGAGGCCGCGCGGCGGCGCGCTACGAAATCGACGCCAACTGGTCGGCCACGGCGAGCTACGCGTTCCAGACCTCCGATGCCGATGGCCTGTCGGATTATGATCCGCTGGTCGGCGACCTGCAGACGGTCAAGTTCTACGACGAAAGCCGCAAGGATGAGTGGAACCAGGCGGCCCTGTCGGTCGAGGGGGATCTCGGTTTTGCCGACCTGATCGTCACCGCTTCGCATTTCCGCCGGGATATCGACTCGATCTCCGACAATACCGCCTACATGCAATTCCTGTCCGCGAAGGCGGTTGCGGATCCGGCCTATTATGCCTTCTACGATTTCGGCCCGGACCCGATCGGCTTTTACGATTTCCAGCTGAAGGAGCGCCGCTCGGCGCTCGAAACGCGGCTGTCGTCCAATGACGAGGCGTCGCGCTGGAACTGGATCATCGGCGCCTTCTACGAAAAGATCGAAGGCGATACGCTCGCCGGCGCGCACATCAAGGATTACGAATTGTCGCCGTCTTTCGCGTCCGTGGCCGCCTATGTGGATGCGCCGACCGATATCTATTTCTACCAGAAGGTCGGCTATGACCAGGACCAGGTCGCGCTGTTCGGCGAGGTCAGCTACAAGCTCACCGATCAGCTGACTGGAACCGTCGGTGCACGGTATTTCGACGCCAACAATGATCAGTCGATCTACACGGAAATCCCGCAAGGCCTGCCGGTCGAGAACTCGGTTTCGCCGGCGCCGGAGAACGGCTTCACCCCGAAGCTCAGCCTTGCCTGGCAGCCCAGCGACGACATGCTGGTCTACACGACCTATTCGCAAGGCTTCCGTCTCGGCGGCGCCAACCGCGACAAGCCCGGTCTCGCGGTGCCCAAGCAGTATGACGCGGACAAGCTGACCAACTTCGAAGTCGGCCTGAAGTCCTCGTTCGCCGACAAGCGGGTGACGTTCAACGCCGCCGCCTTCCTGATGTCGTGGGACGATTTCCAGCTGGAAGTGCGCAACCCCGATCCAGCGACGTTCTTCTTCGTCACGGCCAATGTCGGGCAAGCCGAGATCAAGGGTGTCGAAGCCCAGCTCGACGCGCTGGTGACCGAACATCTGCAGGTCGGCCTGGCCGGTACCCTGCTGTCTGCGCAACTGTCGGAGCCGAGTGACTTCCTCGGCGCGCCGAAGGGCGCTCGTCTGCCGGTAACGCCGGAAGAGAAGTTCTCGCTGTATGCGGACTATCGCATTCCGGCGGAGGCGCTCGGCGGTGATTTCCACCTGCGCGGTGACTACAGCTATACCGGCGACAGCGTAAACAATGTCGATCCGGCCGCGGCGCAGTCTCTGGACGCCTACAGCCTCGCCAATTTCCAGGTGGGCTTCGAGACCGGTGACTGGAGCGTCAACCTGTTCCTCAACAATGCCTTCGACGAGCGCGGCGTGACGTATATCAGCCCGTCCGAGTTCAAGAACAGCCTCAACGTGGTCCGCCCGCGCGAAATCGGGCTGACATTGTCGAGGTCGTTCTGACCCGCGACGCCCCCAAGGCCCGGACTTTGCCCTGACAGGCCTGCAGGCTGGCGCGCCGCATGTGCCCGCCGTTCCGGTCCCGCAAGACGGCGAGGCGGCACACGGCTGCCTCTTGATCGTGCGGTCAATCCGGCCCATTCGTAAGGCCAATACAGACAAACACGCGGTGATGCGCCGCGAGGTGCGCAAAAGCGCGGCAAGGATAACGCCGGGGAGGGCGCCATGTTTCGAAGTGCAGTCATGCTGCTGGCCGGGCTGTTTTGGGTGGCCGCTCCGGCGCCGGCCCAAACCGGTGACGCCCCGGCGCCCCCCAACTTTGTCGTGCTGCTGATTGACGACGCGGCCTTCATGGATCTCGGCGTTTATGGCGGCGAGGCGCGCACCCCCAACATCGATGCCCTGGCGGCGGCCGGATCGATGTTCACCCGCTATTACACCTCGCCGCTGTGCTCGCCGTCGCGCGCCATGCTGCTGACCGGCATGGACAACCACCTGACCGGCGTCTCGACGATTCCGGAAGTGCTGCCCAAGGAACACGAAGGCAAGCCCGGCTATACGATGAGCCTTGAGCCGGGCGTGGCGACACTCGCGCAACGGCTGAAGCCGCTGGGATATCGTACGCTGATGTCGGGCAAATGGCACCTCGGCAGCGGCGACGGCGACCTGCCCAATTCCCACGGGTTTGACCGTTCGTTTGCGCTCGATGCGTCGGGCGCCGACAATTGGGAAGACAAGTCCTACATGCCCTACTACGCAGACGCGCCCTGGTATGAGGATGGCGCGCCAGCGAAACTGCCGGACGACTTCTATTCGTCGAAATTCATCGTCGACCAGATGATCACCTACTTGGACGAGGGCGCGGACGAGGCGCCGGTTTTCGCCTATCTTGCCTTTCAGGCGGTGCACATTCCGGTGCAGGCGCCTGCCGAATTCACGGCCAATTATGACGGCGTCTACGATGCCGGCTGGGACGAGGTACGCCGCGCCCGGTGGGAGCGGGCGAAAGCGCAGGGGTTCATTCCCGAGGGGGCGGCGCTCGCGCCCATCGCGGCCCCGCTTCGCCCCTGGACGTCGCTGACGCCCGACGAGCAGAAACTCTATGCCGCGCGCATGGAAGTGAATGCCGGCATGATCGAGGCGATGGATTTCCATATAGGCCGGCTGGTCGAGCACCTGAAGGCGAGCGGGCGGTACGACAATACCGTGTTCGTCATCACTTCCGATAACGGGCCGGAGCCCTCGCGCGGCGACGATGACCCGCGGCTGAAACTCTGGATGGACATGAACGGCTATCACCTCGGTCCAGAGGGAATGGGCGAACAGGGCAGCTGGGGATTCATCGGTCCGGAATGGGCAATGGCGGCAGCATCGCCGCACGACAAGTTCAAGTTCCTCGGCTCCGAAGGCGGCATTCGTGTGCCCTTCATCCTGGCCGGCACCGGCCTGGCCGAAGGGGCCCGTATCGACGCCCGGGCGCACGTTGCGGATGTCGCGCCCACGCTGCTGGCGCTCGCCGGCGGGCCAGCGGA
>JBGSOU010000294.1:0-4045 GCA_041739025.1 Hyphomonas sp. | reverse complement strand
ATTCAGGAGTGCCCACGCATGAAGGTCCTCGTGCCCGTGAAGCGCGTGATCGATTACAACGTCAAGGTCCGCGTCAAATCCGACCAGACCGGCGTCGATCTCGCCAATGTGAAGATGTCGATGAACCCGTTCGACGAGATTTCCGTCGAAGAGGCGGTCCGGATGAAAGAGGCGGGTGTCGCGACCGAGATTGTGGTTGTCTCCATCGGTCCGCAGCAGGCACAGGAAACCATCCGCACCGCGCTCGCCATGGGCGCAGACCGTGGCATCCTGATCAAAACCGACGCAATGGTGGAGCCGCTGGCGGTCGCCAAGCTGCTCGCAAAGGTCGTCGCCGACGAAAGCCCGGACCTCGTCATTCTTGGCAAGCAGGCGATCGACGATGATTCCAACCAGACCGGCCAGATGCTGGCGGCCCTGCTCGACTGGCCGCAGGGCACCTTTGCCTACAAGAGCGAAAAAGACGGCGGCGCGCTGAAAGTGACCCGCGACGTCGATGGCGGCCTCCAGACGGTGAAACTAACGTTGCCGGCCATCGTGACCGTTGACCTGCGCCTCAACGAGCCGCGCTATGCCTCGCTGCCGAACATCATGAAGGCCAAGAAGAAAGAGATCGCCGAAAAGGCGCCCGCCGATTACGGCGTCGATATCACCCCGCGCCTGACGGTGGTGAAAGTCACCGAGCCTGCCGCTCGCGCGGGCGGTGTGAAGGTTGAAGACGTGGCGGCCCTGGTCGCGAAACTCAAGACTGCAGGAGCTGTCTGATGGCTGTCCTCGTAATTGCAGAACACGCGCATGGCGCGCTTTCGGATGCCACGCACAAGGTTGTCACCGCCGCGTCGAAATTCGGCGGTGATGTGGACGTGCTGGTCGCCGGCGAGAATGCTGGCGCTGTGGCGCCGGCTGCCGCGAAGATTTCCGGCGTCCGCAAGGTGCTGAAAGCCGAAGGCGAGACCCTGCGCAAGCAGACCGCTGAGGCAATGGAAGCGCTCGTCGTGCCGCTGATGGCAGGCTATGACGCCGTGTTCATCGCCGCCACCACGACGGGCAAGAACATTGCCCCGCGCATTGCCGCCAAGCTCGACGTGATGCAGCTTTCGGAAATCATCGAAGTGATCGACCCGTCGACCTTCGTGCGCCCGATCTATGCCGGCAACGCGATCATGACGGTCAAGTCGTCGGACGCGAAGAAGGTGATCACCGTGCGCGGCACGGCTTTCCCGGCCGCTGCTGAAGGCGGATCGGCTGCTGTTGAAGACCTCGCCGCACCCGGTGGCACGTTCAAGTCGGAATTCCTCTCCGAAGAGATGGTGAAGTCGGACCGCCCCGAACTGACCGCTGCAAAACGCGTCGTCTCCGGTGGACGCGCGCTCGGCTCGTCGGACAAGTTCAAGGAAGTGATCATTCCGCTGGCGGACAAGCTGGGCGCGGCAGTCGGTGCCTCGCGCGCCGCCGTGGACGCAGGTTACGCGCCGAACGACTATCAGGTCGGCCAGACCGGCAAGATCGTTGCCCCGGAACTCTACATCGCCGTCGGCATCTCGGGCGCCATCCAGCACCTTGCCGGCATGAAGGACTCCAAGATCATCGTCGCGATCAACAAGGACGAAGAAGCTCCGATTTTCCAGGTTGCCGATTTCGGCCTCGTGGCGGACCTCTTCGTTGCCGTCCCGGAACTGACGAACGCTGTCTGATCTGTCTCCGGACGCCATTGAACGAAGCCCGTGCCCTGTGGCGCGGGCTTTTTCTTTTGCGCCGCAAGCATCGGGTGGCAGGTGCCCCGGGGCATGTGGGAGAGCAGGTCTCCAACAGCAATGGAGCTATTCCCCATGTCCTTCGTCATCACCGGCCTCGCGCCGCAAACCTTCTCGCACCTGTTCGGGCTGCCGGAAGAGGTGCTCAGCCAGCAGAACATCGTGCGCAAGACGGTAGACGCCAAACCCGGTTACCCCTGCCGGATCACGTTGCAGGACGCAGAGCCGGGCGAGACGGTTTTGTTGCTGAACCATGAGAGTCATCCGGCTGCGACTCCCTATGCGTCCCGGTACGCGATCTTTGTGCGCGAATCGGCCGAAGCAGCACAAACGTATACGGACGTCCTGCCGCCGGTTTTCCGGAACCGTCCGATCGCGTTGCGCCTCTTCTCCGGAGATGGCATGCTGACCGGCGCGGATCTCGGCGTGAACGAGGCGCTGCACGACAAGATCGTCGCGGCCTTCGCCCGCCCGGAGGTCGCTTACATTCACGCCCACAATGCCATGCACGGTTGTTTCGTTGCCGAAATTCGCCGGAAAGGCTGAGGCCGGGACGGTATCTGCCGCCCGGACAGGCCCGTCTGCGGGTCTCTGCTTTGCTGCGCCGCACAATGGAGTATAACACGGCGTTTCAACAGGCGTTCAGGGAGAGCCCGTCATGGCAGAGATCAACACCGTTGGCATCATCGGCGCCGGCCAGATGGGCAACGGCATTGCGCACGTGTCCGCCCTTGCGGGCTATGAGGTCGTGCTGACCGACGTGTCGCCTGCAGCCCTCGAGAAGGGCCTGCAGGCGATAGACCACAACATGGCCCGTCAGGTTGCGCGCACGCTGATCACGCCGGAGCAGATGACGGCGGCGCTGAAGCGCATCCGCACCAGTACCGAGACGAAGGCGCACGAAGCGGCCGATCTCGTGATTGAGGCGGCGACGGAAAAGCGCGCGGTGAAGGAACAGATCTTCCGTGGACTCTGCGAGATACTTCCCCCGCATACCTATCTTGCGACCAACACGTCCTCGATCACGATCACCGGACTGGCATCAGTGACGGACCGGCCGGAGAAGTTCATCGGGCTTCACTTCATGAACCCCGTGCCGCTGATGAAGCTAGTCGAGGTGATCCGCGGTCTCGCGACGAGCCAGGAGACGTATGAAACCGCGATCACCTTCGCCGGGCGGATCGACAAGACCACCACCAATGCCGGCGACTATCCGGCCTTCATCGTCAACCGCGTTCTGGTGCCGATGATCAACGAGGCCGTCTACACGCTGTATGAGGGCGTCGGAAACGTCGAGAGCATCGATACCGCGATGCGCCTTGGTGCAAACCATCCGATGGGGCCGTTGCAGCTTGCCGATTTCATCGGGCTCGATACGATCCTCTCGATCATGCAGGTGTTGTATGACGGTCTCGGCGATTCCAAATATCGTCCGTGCCCGTTGCTTGTAAAATATGTCGAAGCCGGTTGGCTCGGCAAGAAGGTCGGCAAGGGCTTTTACGACTATTCGGGCGACCATCCGGTGGCAACGCGCTAGCCGCACCGGGATCTTAATCCTCCGGTAACTCTCCCGGCGTTCCTCTGGCTTCGGAAACGAAGCTGCAGGAGCGCGCCATGTCCATCCGTACACCGCTGACTTATCTGGCCGGAGCGGCCGTGTTGATGTCGATCATGGCAGGCGGCGCGGTGTATGCCTCGTCATCGTCTTCGGCTGCCAACGCCGCGACTGAAACGCCGGCAGAAGCGCTGACAGTCTATTGGTCGGACGGCGATTCCGGGCGCCTGTCGGACGGAACGAAGTTTCGCCTGCATGGGATCGACTCGCCGGAAACCGGATCGATGAAGCAGCGCGGCGGCGCAAAATGCGAAGCCGAGCGCGCCTTGGGATTTGATGCGAAGGAAGCCGCGCTGGAGCTGACGCGCGGCAAGACCGTGCGGATCCGCGAGACGCGCGGTGCAGACAGGTATGAGCGGACGGTCCTGAGCCTCGACCTTGACGGCGAGGATGTTGCGGCCTTGCTGGTTGCAGGCGGCACGCACAGGACGTGGGACTATGATGGGCGCCAGAAGAAGCCGGACTGGTGCGCGGGTGCGTCGAGCTGAAGGCCACCTGTGATTTGCGACATTGCCGGAGGGAATGAATTGGAATCAGGGCGCCCTGCGGTTTAGGGTGAACCCGCAGACCAATTGGGGGATCCGGCATGCAGACGTTCCAAAAATCCCGGGTGTGGCCCGGTCTGGGGGCGGCGGCGCTGGCCCTCACGGTGTTGACGGCCTGCGGCGGTGAGCCA
>JBGSOU010000288.1:0-4639 GCA_041739025.1 Hyphomonas sp. | reverse complement strand
TAGGGCACTTCGAGCACGTCCGGCATGTGGGTGGAGGCGGAGGCGTCGAGGATGGCGAGGTCCATCGCGTTCCAGTGCAGGGCGAGGACGGTGGCGTGCAGTTCGCCGGTGTTGACGACGAGGCCGGCGCCGGGCTCGAGGATCACCTCGACGCCGAAGCGGGCCTTGAACGTGCGGATGGCGGCGATCAGCGCGTCCACGTCATAGCCGGGCTTGTTGAGGAAATGGCCGCCGCCGAAGTTCACGGCCTTCACCTGGCCGATATAGGCGGCGAAGTGTTCGGAGACGTATTCGATGAGGCCGACCGAGCCTTCATGCAGGCTCTCGCAGAGCGCATGCACATGGAAGATGTCGACGCTGGACCAGTCCACCTGCGCGAGTTTCTCCGGCACTTCGCCGAAGCGGCTGGTGGGGGCGGTCGGGTTGTAGAGGTCGCCGCCGAGGGTGGCGTTGGAATAGCCGGGGTTGACCCGCAGGCCGACATGGCAGCCGGCATTGCGGGCGATGTCGCCAAACCGGGCGAGCTGTTCGGCGGAATTGAAATAGATGTGCTGCGCGACTTTCGTCAGCCTGCGGACTTCGTCTTCCGTATAGGCGGGCGAATAGACGTGGACTTCCTTGCCGAACTCGGCGTGGCCCATGATGGCTTCCTGCTCGCCGGAGGCGGTCGTGCCGTCGAGATAGTCCCGCATCAGCGGAAAGGCCGCCGGCATGGCGAAGGCTTTCGTCGCCAGCAGGATCTTGCAGCCCGCCGCCTCGCGCACACGTTTGGCCGTCTCCAGGTTTTTCCGGAGGCGGGCGGTGTCGAGCACGAAGCAGGGGGTTTGTATGGAATCCATTTTTCTTCGCTCATCCCGGCGAAAGCCGGGATCCAGTGCCACAATCAATTCATCTGCCGCTCTGGATCCCGGCTTTCGCCGGGATGAGCGGAAGTTGAGGGGTTACGTAACGACTTCAAACAACTCGTCCTGGTCGCCCGGACCAATATCGACGATCGTCGTCGGCAGGCCGCGCGTCGCGACATCATCGAGGAAGGGCTTCGACGGGAACTCTTCGACGTTGAAGACGCCCGGGCCTTTCCAGATGCCGCGGAAGAACATCGCCGCGCCGGAGACGGGCGGGACGCCGGTTGTGTAGCTGACGGCCTGGGCGCCGACTTCCTTGTTGGTCTCGGCATGGTCGCAGACATTGTACAGCATCTTGGCGAGCGGCTTGCCGTTCTTCTTGCCACGGACGATCACGCCGATCGAGGTCTTGCCGGTATAGCCTTCGGCCAGCGACGAGGGCGGGGGCAAGAGGTCGCGCAGGAACTCCATCGGGATGATGTCCATGCCCTTGTGCTTGATCGGCTCGAGCGAAATCAGGCCGATGGATTTGAACACTTCGAGGTGCTTGATATAGGCGTCGCCAAAGGTCATCCAGAAGCGGATCTGCTTCAGGCTGCGGATGTTCTTCACGAGGCTTTCCTCTTCCTCATGATAGATGAGGTAGGATTTGCGCGGGCCGACTTCCGGATAGTCCACCATCGTCTTGATGGAGAGCGCGGGGATCTCGATCCACTCGCCATCTTTCCAGTATTTGCCGTCCTGCGTCACTTCCCGCAGGTTGATCTCCGGGTTGAAGTTCGTCGCAAACGTCTTGCCATGATCGCCGGCATTGCAGTCGACGATGTCGATGTATTCGATCTCGTCGAACAGGTGTTCCTGCGCATAGGCGCACCAGACGTTCGACACGCCGGGATCAAACCCGCAGCCGAGAATGGCGGTCAGGCCTGCGGCCTTGAAGCGCTCCTGATAGGCCCACTGCCAGGAATACTCGAACTTCGCGACTTCGCGCGGCTCGTAGTTGGCGGTGTCGAGATAGTTCACGCCCGCCTCAAGGCAGGCGTCCATGATCGGCAGGTCCTGGTAAGGCAGGGCCATGTTGATCACGAGGTCCGGTTTGACCTTCCTGATCAGGGCGACCGTGGCGGCGACGTCATCGGCATCGACCTGCGCGATCTCGATGGGCGTGACGCAATCCTTCGCCACCTTCTCGCAGCTTTCGAGGCGGCGCGAGGCCAGCGTAATGTGCTTGAATGTATCGCGGTCCATCGCGCATTTCTTGGCGACAACCGAGCCGGCCGCGCCGGCACCGATGATGAGGACGTTGTCCATGACTGGGCATAACTCCCGGGAGGGGTGAAAAGGATGGCCTCCCTTAGGATAGTTCGGCCGGGGGGGCTAGATAAGGCGCGCCTTGCCATGTCACAATGACAGCGCCGTGACGGGAACACGCCATGATCGCCAAGACGCCGCCGCCGCCCTACTGGGCCGTGATCTTCACCGCCGTGCAGAGCGGCGAGGACACCCATGCCTATGAAGGCATGGCCGAACGGATGGTGACGCTGGCGCACGAACAGGCGGGGTTCCTCGGCTACGAATCGGCGCAGGCAGCCGGCAATGCCGAGATCACGATCTGCTATTGGGACACCGAGGAAAACCTGCGGGCCTGGAAGCAGAATTCCGAACATCTCGAGGCCCAGCGGATGGGCCGTCAGGTCTGGTATTCGGCGTATCATATCCGCATCGTCAAAGTCGAACGCGCCTACGGGTTCTGAACGATCGGCAATGTACCGGGGCCGAATCGTCCCCGAATAGCCTCATTTCAGCCTGCTTGAGGGGGGCTTAAAGGCCCCAACGCAACGTGCGGGGGCCGGTTCCGGTCCGCGCCTCCAGACTGGGAGACTTCAAATGACTGTAGAGAGCTTGCTCATTTTTCTGTTCATCGGCGCCGTCGCGGGTTGGCTCGCCGGGGTCCTCGTCAAGGGGTTCGGCTTCGGCCTTCTCGGCAATATCGTGGTCGGCATCATCGGGGCGTTCGTGGCCGGGCTGATCTTTCCGGCCATCGGGCTCAGCATTGGCGGGGGCATCCTTGGCTCGATCATCTACGCGACGCTCGGCGCCGTGATCCTGCTGTTCTGCATCCGCCTCATCAAGCGCGCCTGATCCAGGTCCTGTGGCCGCCTCCTGTCCGCCGCGTACGGGCCGGGAGGCGGCTGCGCGGCTTTCCGCAGCCGCCTCAAGCTTCGTAATGACATTCGCCGCACAACACGCTATGCCGCCCGCTTGTTTTTGCGGGGGCCGCGCGAATGACGATCCGGCACTTTCTTGATCTTTGGCCGCTCGAGCAGGCGGACCTGCGCGAAATCCTCGACGAGGCGCACCGCATGAAGCGGGCCCGTGCCGGCTGGACCAAGGGCCGGATCGACCCGGGCGCCCCGCTCGACGGGCACACCCTGGCGATGATCTTCGAGAAAGCCTCGACCCGTACGCGCTTCTCCTTCGACATGGCGATGCGCCAGCTCGGCGGCTCGTCGATCACCGCCACCAGCAGCGACATGCAGCTTGGCCGCGGCGAAACCATCGAGGACACCGCCCGGGTGCTGTCGCGCTATGTCGATGCCGTGATGATCCGGGCGAATGACCATACCGACATCGAGACCTTCGCCGAAGCCTCGGGCGTGCCGGTGATCAACGGATTGTCCGATCGCTCGCACCCCTGCCAGATCATGGCCGACCTGATGACGCTGGAGGAAAACGGCGTGACGCTGAAAGGCGCCCGGCTGGCCTGGGTGGGCGATGGCAACAATGTCTGCGCGAGCTTCATCCATGCCGCACCGAAATTCGGCTTCTCGCTCGCGATCGGCACGCCGTCGCGCTACGGGCCGGACGAGGATGACCTCGAGATCGCCACCGAGCTGCAAGGCCGGATCGAGCTGTTCGATACCGCCGAAGACGCGGTTGCGGGCGCCGATGTGGTGATTGCGGACACGTTCGTGTCGATGGGCGATCTCGATGCCGAGCTCCGGCTGGAGATCCTCGAGCCGTTCGCGGTGACCGAGGAATTGATGGAGCTTGCCGCCGGCGGCGCGAAGTTCCTCCACTGCCTGCCGGCGCACCGGGGCGAAGAGGTCGACGCGGAAGTGATCGACGGACCGCAGAGCCTGGTGTTTGACGAGGCGGAGAACCGGCTGCATGCCCAGAAGGCGATCCTGCGCTGGTGCCTGCAGAAATAGCGCCGGTGCCATCACAAATGCGTGCTCCCCTTGGCGCGCCGCCGTAGGGGGCTTAGGCTCAAACCATGCCTGACAGCCTGATTCCGAGCGCGAAGTTTGCCGACCCTGACATCACCGCCAAGGGCGAGACGCGCGCGAGCGTGGCATGGACTGGCCTCAAGACGCTGTGGTTCAATACCGGCACCCTGTGCAACATTACCTGCGCCAACTGCTACATCGAGAGCAGCCCCACGAATGACCGCCTGGTCTATCTGACGCGCGGCGACGTGGAGCCCTATCTCGACGAGCTGACCGGGCCCGCCGAGATCGGCATCACGGGCGGCGAGCCGTTCCTCGCGCCGGAGATCATCGGCATCTTCAAGGCCGTCCTGACGCGGGGGCATTCACTCCTTGTGCTGACGAATGCGATGCGCCCGATGATGCGCCCGCGTGTGCAGGCGGGCCTGATGGATCTGGCGGCGCGCTTTCCCGGCAAGATGACCCTGCGCGTGTCGCTCGATTCGCATGACGGCGCGCTGCATGACGCCGAGCGGGGCGCAGGCGCATTTGAAGATGCGTGCAACGGGCTTCGCTGGCTGGCCG
>JBGSOU010000251.1:0-2372 GCA_041739025.1 Hyphomonas sp. | reverse complement strand
ATGGCCATGTCGGCCTCGCCGGTCATCACTTTGGAGGCGGCCATGTTGCAGGCTTCGAGGCCGGACGCACAAAACCGGTCGACCTGAACGCCGGCGGTCGTCTCGGCGTACTCTGCGTTCAGCACCGCAATGCGCGCAATGTCGCCGCCCTGCTCGCCGACCGGCGAGACGCAGCCGAACACCACATCGTCCACCTTCGAGGTGTCGAGGTTGTTGCGCTCACGGATGGCCTGCAGAACCTGCGTGCCGAGGCTCAGCGCAGTGATCTCGTGCAGCGCGCCGGTGGATTTGCCTTTGCCGCGGGGCGTGCGCACGGCGTCGTAGATATAGGCTTCGGGCATTTTAAAGCTCCTTTCGGGGGATCAGGATGGGGTCGCCGGTGTCTTCACCGGGTTGAGGGTAAGTGAAGCAGTGGCGCGGGCGGCTTCCTTGCCGCGCGAGTCGAAGAGGTCGGCTTCGGCGAACACCATCGCCCGGCCGATATTGCGCAGGCGCGCGGCGACTTCGATGACGCCGGTGCGAACCGGGCGCAGGAAGTGCGTGTGCAGGTCCACCGTAGACGGATATTTCGAGTTGCCGGCCTTGACGGTCGTCAGCATGCCGATGGCATCGTCCATCATGGCAACGAGATAGCCGCCCTGGATATAGCCTGCCGGATTGGTGAACTCCGCGCTGCCATTGAACCGCACGCGCGTGGTCATCGCCTTGGCATCGAGCTCCAGAAGTTCAAATCCGAGCGACACCGAGCTGCGCGCCGGTGTCGGGAATACATCACGAAGGAGGTGCCGGTCAGGCATGTCCCCTACAGCGTCCTCGCGATCAACATTTTCATCACTTCATTGGCGCCGCCATAGATGCGCTGCACGCGCGCATCGGCGTACATCTGGGCGATCGGATACTCGTCCATGTAGCCGAAGCCGCCATGCAGCTGCAGGCATTCATCGATGATCTTGCACTGGAGGTCCGAGACCCAGTATTTCGACATCGAGGCCGTGGCCGCATCGAGCTTGTCCTGAAGCAGAAGCTCCGTGCAGTGATCCATGAACACCTTGGCCACGGTCGCCTCGGTCTTGGCTTCGGCCAGCTTGAACTGCGTGTTCTGGAAATCCCAGATCGTGCCGCCGAAGGCTTTGCGGCCCTTCACATAGGCGACCGTCTCGTGGATCGCGCGTTCGATCATGCCGATGCCCTGCAGGCCGATGATATGACGCTCCTGCGGCAGCTTCTGCATCAGCTGGATGAAACCCTTGCCGGCCTCGTCGCCGAGCAGGTGCGTGGCCGGCACGCGCACGTCATCGAAGAACAGCTCCGATGTATCGGCCGCATGCTGGCCGACCTTGTCGAGGTTGCGCCCGCGGCGGAAGCCGCCTTCGCCCTCGACGGGGTCCGTCTCGACACAGACGATCGAGATGCCCTTGGCGCCCTTGGTCGGATCGGTTTTCGCACAGACGAGGATCAAGTTCGCCGTCTGGCCGTTCGAGATGAAGGTCTTCGAGCCGTTGATGACGTATTCGTTGCCGTCCAGCTTCGCGGTCGTCTTGATGTTCTGCAGGTCGGAGCCCGCGCCCGGTTCGGTCATCGCGATGGCGGTGACGATCTCGCCCGAGCAGATCTTCGGCAGCCAGCGGCGCTTCTGTTCCTCGGTGCCATAGGCGGTGATGTAAGGGGCAATGATGGCGTTGTGCAGCGTGATGCCGAAGCCGTCGATGCCCTTCCATTGCTGCTGCTCGATGATCACGGCCTCGTGGCGGAAATCCCCGCCGGCGCCGCCATACTCTTCCGGCACCGAGGCGCCGAGCAGGCCCATTTCGCCGGCTTTCTTCCAGATCTCGCGCGGCACCACCCCGGCCTTGCGCCAGGCCGGCACATGCGGGGCGCATTCCTTCTCGAAGAACTGGCCGACGGCATCGGCGAAAATGTCGAGTTCCTCATCCTGCCGCCAGGCAGATTTCGGGACGTTTAGGGGGCTAGTCTGCATCGGGCAATCTCCAGGCCGGGCGCGGCACGCGGGTTGCCGCTTACGTTCACGTCAGCATGTAGGCGCTGCGGCACGGTTTCGCCATCCGTACCGCAGCGTCAGCATTGTATCAGAACTGCGCTTCGTTGACCGCCATCATCGCCGATGCGCCGGTCTTTACCTTGGCCAGGTGCGCCGCGGCGTCCGGCAGCAGCCGTTCGACGAAATAGCGGCCGGTTGCGAGCTTCGCTGCATAGAACGGATCGCCCGATCCTTGCTGCTCCAGCGCAATCTTCGCCATCCGCGCCCACATGTAGGCCAGCGCGGTGAGGCCCACGAGGTGGAGGTAGTCATGGCTGGAGGCGCCGGCATTGTTGAAGTCGCTCATGCCGTTCTGCATCAGCCACATCGTGCC
>JBGSOU010000238.1:0-4498 GCA_041739025.1 Hyphomonas sp. | reverse complement strand
GCAGCCCTTCGCGGCACCGCAGGCGCCCGCCCTCCCGGCCCCAGCCGGTCCCGGAGCGGTCAGCGTCGCCTCCGCCATCCCCGACCATGCCGTGAAATCGCCGATGGTAGGCACGGTCTACCTGTCCGCCGATCCCCAGTCGAAGGCGTACATCAATGTCGGCGACAAGGTGAAGAAGGGTGACACCCTGATGCTGGTCGAGGCGATGAAGACCTTCAACCCGGTCGAGGCCGACCGCGCCGGCACCGTGAAAGCCATCTACGTGCAGAATTCCCAGCCCGTCGAATATGGCGAGCCGCTCGTTCTGATCGAGTAGTCATGGCTGAACCCAGAAACATCAGCAAAGTCCTGATCGCCAACCGCGGCGAGATTGCGCTGCGCATTCACCGCGCGTGCAAGGAAATGGGCCTGCAGACGGTCGTCGTCCATTCGGAAGCCGACCGTGACGCCATGGCCGTGCGCCTGGCAGACGAAAGCGTCTGCATCGGCCCGGCCCCATCCTCGGAAAGTTACCTGAAGAAGTCGCGCATCCTGGCGGCGGCTGAAATCACCGGCGCCGATGCCATCCACCCCGGCTACGGCTTCCTGTCGGAAAACGCCCAGTTCGCCGAAATGGTCGAAGCCCACGGCCTCGCCTTCATCGGCCCGACGGCAGAACATATCCGCATCATGGGCGACAAGATCGCCGCCAAGGCTGCCATGATCGCGGCGGGCGTGCCGTGCGTTCCCGGCTCCGAAGGGGCCCTTGAATCCATCTCCGAGGCGAAGAAGGCGGCCAAGAAGATCGGTTATCCGGTGCTCGTCAAAGCCTCCGCCGGCGGCGGCGGGCGCGGCATGAAACTCGCGCTGACCGAAGCCGACCTCGAGAACGCGGTGAAAACCGCCAAGACCGAATCGAAAGCCGCCTTTGGCGATGACGCGGTCTATCTCGAGAAATACCTTCAGGGTCCGCGCCACATCGAGATCCAGGTGATCGCCGACACGCACGGTAACGTGGCCCACCTCTGGGAACGCGACTGCTCGCTGCAACGCCGCAACCAGAAGGTCCTCGAAGAAGCGCCTTCGCCGGCGCTGAACCAGATTCAGCGCGAGGAAATCGGCGCCATCTGCGCCCGCGCGATGCAGAAAATCGGCTATCGCGGCGCCGGCACGATCGAGTTCCTCTATGAAGAGGGCAAGTTCTACTTCATCGAAATGAACACCCGTCTTCAGGTCGAGCACCCGGTCACCGAAATGATCACCGGCATCGACCTGGTGCGCGAACAGATCCGCATTGCCGAAGGCAAGGCGCTCTCGTTCCGCCAGGAAGACGTGATGCTCGTAGGACATGCCATCGAGTGCCGCATCAATGCCGAGCACCCGGAAACCTTCGTGCCCTCGCCTGGCCTGATTACCGAATTCCACGCGCCCGGCGGGCCGGACGTACGCCTCGATAGTGCAGCCTATGCCGGTTACCGGATCCCGCCGCACTATGACTCGCTGATCGGCAAGCTGATCGTCCACGGCCGCACCCGCCGCGAATGCCTGATGCGCCTCAAGCGCTCGCTGCAGGAAATGGTTGTAGGCGGCGTGCACACCACGCTCGACCTGCACCGCCGCCTCGTCGACAATGACGACGTCGTCGCGGGCCACTACAACATCCACTGGCTGGAAAAATTCCTCGCGGATGCAAAAGCCGCCGAAGCAGAAACCGCCAGCGAAGTCTAGGCCGCCGCGTTTACAGCGGCGGCGGCTCGACCCATATCTGCGCGATGAACGCCCGCTTCAGCCCTGAAGATCTGCTCGCCTGCTATCGCCGGGGCGTTTTTCCAATGGCGGACTCGCGCGAGGATCCACGCCTCTTTCTGGTCGACCCCGAGCTGCGCGGCATCCTGCCGCTGGACGCTTTCCACCTGCCCAAACGCCTGAAACGCCGCGTGCTTCAGGATCCCTTCCGGATCACATTCGACACCGCCTTCACGCGCGTGATCGAGGCGTGCGGCGAGCCGCACGAGGGCCGCCCCAACACCTGGATCAATGCGTCGATCCTCAATCTGTACAGCACGCTGCACCGGCAGGGACACGCCCACTCCGTCGAGTGCTGGGACGGCGACGCCCTGGTGGGCGGCCTCTACGGCGTCGCCATCGGCGGGGCCTTCTTTGGGGAAAGCATGTTCAGCCGCGCAACGGATGCTTCGAAGATCGCGCTGGTCCATCTCGTCGCGCGCCTGATCGACCGGGGCTACATCTTGCTCGATGCCCAGTTCCACAACCCGCATCTCGAGCAATTCGGCCTGATCGAAATTTCTCGCGAAGACTTCCGTGCACGGTTGAAACGCGCGCTGAAGGTGCAGGCCGGATTTTATCCTCCGGCGCGCCCCGGTCAGTCGATCGGTTCGGGCTCTTCGGGGGTTGCCGGCGCTTCGTCGGTCAGCGACACGCCAGCCGGAACATCGTCCGTCAACGGCTCTTCGCCGAGCGGAATGGTCACGCGGTCCGGCAGCTTCACGGGCGCCGGCGCGGTGCAGCGGATCACCCAGATATCATAGACCGGATGCTCCAGCGCGCTGAGGCCGGGCGACGACGCATACATCCAGCCGGAGAACACGACCGGTGACACGGCCGCTGCTGCGGGAAGGGCTTCCGCCTTCTCCGCGTCGGTCATACCGAGTAGTTCGTTGCCGGTCACCCGGGTCGAGAAGACGCGCAGGAAGGCCGCGCTTTCGGGCACTTCATCAGGCGGCGTCTGGAAACAGGCCTTGAGCTCGATCTTCAGCGATCCAAAGACCACCGGTTCGCCAACCTTGACGACAATGTCGGTCGACCGCCCGGTAATCTTGTCGAGCGCGCGCAAGGTGGCGCGGTCCTGCTTCGCATAGTTTGCCGCCGAGGCGAGGCCGACAAGCGACAGGCCCGCAGCCACAAGGGCCGCCATGCGAAGCAAGGATTTCAAGGTTCAACTCCCTCAAGGTCATCAAGCGGGTCCAGTGCCGGTTCGGCATCGGCGTCCGCGTCACTGCCGCCGCTGCCGGAAGCAAACGAGGCAAACAGGGTCAACAGGTCAACGCTGCCGCGCGTGAACAGGATTTCGCCTTTGCCATCCTGCGCGATGTTGTCCATCCCGCCGCCCGGCTCCAGCGCGACATAGGCGCCACCAAGCAAGCCGTCGGTCGATACGCGCGCGTCGGTGTCATCCGGCAGCACCCATTTCGTGTCGAGGCTGAGGGTGACCACGGCTTCGAAGCGTTGCGGATCGCCGTCGATGGCTTTCACGATGCCCGCCTTCACGCCCGCGATGCGCACATCCGAGCCGCGCGCCAGACCCGATACATTGTTGAACCGGGCCGTCACCTCATACTGGTCGCTGCGGGTCGCGGCTTCGCCGCCGCGCGCCAGTGCAAACCACAAGAACACGCCGGCCACGGCCACAACAAGGGCGCCGACGATCGTTTCGAACGCAGAGTTACGCATCAGGGTTTCCAAGCCTCGTAGTCGCCGTCCGATTTCTGCCTATGGTCACCCGCCGCCAGACTGCCTTTCGGCTTGGTGGCGTAGGGCGTGCCCGTCATGTTGGGCGTGTGGTCGATTTCCCACTCACGCCGGTCCAGCGGCATCTTGGTGGGCGGCGTATCCAGCGTGTGGTGCAGCCAGCCGTGCCAGTCAGCCGGTACTTTCGAGGGCTCCGCCAGACCATTGTACATCACATACCGGCGCCGGCGGCCTTCCAGCGAGGGCTTGCGCTCCTCGAAATAGCGATTGCCGTATTCGTCGGTGCCGATGGGATTGGCCCGCCGTCCGATGTCGAACGCGGCGCCAATCGTGTTGCCGCTCCACCAGGTGAAAATCTTCTTCAGCATCTAGGGGTTCCTGACCTGATTTGATGGCCGCAATATGGCCGTGCCCGGGCAGTTAATCCATACGCCGCGCGCAGGCAACTTTGCCCGCAAACCGGGGCTGCACAGGGTTGCGGCACGGGCGGGGTCAAGGCACCCTCTGGCCAACTGATTCGGCGCGGAAACTCCTCATGGCAGCGAAATCCCTGAACGACCTTCTCGAAGCGGCTGAAGCTGACGGCCTTTTGTCCGCCGAAATCCGGCTACGGGACGTGCTGCGCTCGGCCGGCCGGCCGCCTCAACCGCTGACGGCCCCAGCATTGCGTGATGTCCGGTCTGCCTGGTCTGCGGCCAATCTGCTCGGCGTGTCCCAGCTTGCGACGGCCGAAATGCTGGAACGCCTCGGCGACGCGCCGAAGAATGCTGAACTGGCCGAAGCCCTGGCCGCCGGCCTGCCGCAGGATGTTCTGGAAGAGGCGCTTCGCCAGCCAGGCGGCATCCTGAAGACGGCCGCCTCCCTCCGCGCCGCCGCCGTCAGCACGCCGTCGCCCCGTCCCGGCGTGTTCGAGGCCGGCCATATCGATGCGGCCCTGTCGGAAGCCCTGCTCGGCGCGCTCGAGGAGGGCGCCGAAATCCACCTGATGCGCGGCGCCCTGCCTGAAGCCGGCACCCACTGCCGGGTTCTG
>JBGSOU010000165.1:0-4692 GCA_041739025.1 Hyphomonas sp. | reverse complement strand
GGCGGCAGCGGCGCACTCATCGAAGTGCTGGACGCCGGCGGCGCGCCAGCGGCGGCCCTGATCACCGGCCGCAAGAACGAGGCAATCTATGCCCGCCGCCCGGACGAACGGCAGGCCTTCCGCGTGACGGGCGAACTGCCGCCGCTCTACAGCTCCGAAGCCTGGCTCGACCTTGGCTTTCTCGACATTCACGCCGATGCCATCTCGGCCGTGCGCCTGACCGATTCCGATGGAGAGAGCCTTTACCTGCAGCGCACGGTCGGCTCCAGCGAGCGCGATTTCCGTCCGGCCCCGCCTTACGAAGATTACCGGTTGACGAGCCGGACTGCCGTGACCGGCCCCGCGCTCGCGCTGACCCGGTTTCTGCCGACCGGCGTCAAACCGGCTGCGGCCCTGCGGACGTCATCGGTTGGCCGGCACATCACCGAGACGCATGACGGCCTTGAGGTGGATGTGCATGCCTACCGGGAGCGGGACGGCTTCTTCATCACGATCCGCGCGGTTGAGGCCGGTGAAGGGGCGCAGCGCGCCGCTGCCATCAATGAACGCACGCGCGGTTGGGCGTTCGAGCTGACGGCCACGGACTGGGCCGACTACACTCCGCGCGTTCAGGATATCGTGCGCACGCCCTAACCGGCGCGCATCGCCGCGAGCACCCGGCCCATGCCGGCTTCCTGGACGATCAGCACGCAGGCAGACTTGCAGTCCGGCATTTCGATTTCGGCCTTGCCGCCCAGCCAGGGGCCGATCTGGCGCACGCTCGTCACGGGATTGGGCATCGGCGTCGGATTGTCATCCGCGTCGAGATAGCTGACCCACCAGATATCGGAGAGGCTGCCCGGCTGGCCCGTCAGCGTCACGCGCTGTCCGCTGCGCTGAAGGCGCACGTCCACAGGCGCGGCCATCCCGGCCTTCATCAGCGCCGCTCCGACCTTCGTGGGTTTGTTGCCGGCGGTCTGTTCAAGGCCGTTGTATACCGTCTGGGGGGTGTAGGGCCCGCGCAGCGAGAAGTGATCGACATAGGCGCGCTGGCGTTCCTTGGACTCAGGCAGGGCCATGCTTTCCTTGCCGCCAAGATAGTCCCAATAATCGACCGCCCAGGTCAGCACGATCACCTTGTCGCCCTGCTCGGCTTCGACGGTCTTCATCGTCCTGTAGGCCGCCGGACAGGCCCGGCAATTCTTCGACGCGAACAGCTCGACCACCAGCGGGCCTTCCGCGTGAGCGGAGGCGGCAGCGCCAAGCAGCAGGGACAGCGAGACCAGGAGACGTTTCATGGGGCGGTTATAGGTGTTCCCTTCCCCGCCGCACAGTCACACCCGCGTGAGAGACTGAGAAAAAGCCTGCCCCACCTTCCGGTGAAGCAGGCCTGTTGAGGATGACGCTGCGTCAGGCGCCCGAGCGGGCGAGATCGCGCAACACGTAGTGCAGCACGCCGCCATGCTTGACGTAGTCGACCTCGATTTCGGTATCGATCCGGCACTTGATCTGGATCATCCGCACGGTGCCATCCGCATAGGTGATCTTGCAGGGCACGGTGGAGAGCGGACGGATATCGTTGCCGAGGCCTTCGATATCGACTGTTTCGGTGCCCTTGAGGCCGAGCGTCTTGCGGTTTTCGCCCGGCATGAACTCGAACGGGATGACGCCCATGCCGACAAGGTTCGAACGGTGGATCCGCTCGAAGCTCTCGGCGATCACGGCCTTCACGCCGAGCAGGTTGGTGCCCTTCGCCGCCCAGTCGCGCGACGAGCCGGCGCCGTATTCGATACCGCCGAAGATCACCAGCGGGACGCCCTTGTCAATCCAGGCCATCGCGGCGTCATAGATCGAGGTCTGCTGGCCATCCGGGCCGATCGTGTAGCCGCCTTCGACACCGTCCAGCATTTCGTTCTTGATACGGATGTTGGCAAAGGTGCCGCGCATCATGATTTCATGGTTGCCGCGGCGCGAACCGTAGGAGTTGAAGTCCTTCACCGGCACCTGGCGCTCGGTCAGGTACTTGCCAGCCGGGCTGGTGGCCTTGAAGGACCCGGCCGGCGAAATGTGGTCGGTGGTGATCATGTCACCCAGCACCGCCAGCACGCGCGCGCCGGTGATCGGGTTGATGTCACCCTTCTCCGGCGACATGCCGCGGAAGTAGGGCGGGTTCTGGATATAGGTGGAGCTGACCGGCCAGTCATAGGTCTCGGCGTCGGTGGTCTTCACGCCCTGCCATTTGGAGTCGCCCTTGAACACGTCGGCATACTTCGAGATGAACATCTGACGCGTGACGACGGCGTGGACCATGTCCGCGATTTCCTTCGTCGTCGGCCAGATATCCTTCAGGTAGACGGGCTGGCCGTCCTTGCCGGTCGCAATGGCGTCCTTCGTGATGTCGATGTTCATGTCACCGGCGATCGCATAGGCGACGACCAGCGGCGGCGAGGCGAGATAGTTCGCGCGCACGTCCGGGCTGATCCGGCCTTCGAAGTTGCGGTTGCCCGACAGGACCGACACCGCGACGAGATCGTTCTCGTTGATCGCCTTGGAAATTTCCGGGTCCAGAGGACCGGAGTTGCCGATACAGGTCGTGCAGCCATAACCGACAAGGTTGAACCCGAGGGCGTCGAGGTCTTCCTGCAGGCCGGCAGCGTTCAGGTATTCGGAGACGACCTGCGAGCCCGGCGCCAGCGAGGTCTTGACCCAGGGCTTGCGCGTCAGGCCGAGGGCACGCGCCTTGCGGGCGACGAGACCTGCGCCGATCAGGACATAGGGGTTCGAGGTGTTGGTACAGGACGTGATCGAGGCGATCACGACCGAGCCGTCATTCAGCGTCCAGTCGCGCCCGTCAACGGCGGCGACCGTGCGGCCGCTGGCATTGCCGGGCAGGTGGGCCGGCGAGGCATTGCCGCCCTCTTCCGTCATGTCGGACTTCTGCCCGGCGGAGGCGGTGGCGGGCGTGCGAACGCCGCGGATGTACTCGCCGAACACCTTGGCGGCCGCATCGAGGGCCACATGGTCCTGCGGGCGTTTCGGGCCGGAAATGGCGGGCACGACATCGCCGAGATCGAGGCTCAGGGTCGACGTATAGATCGGCGCATAGTCTTCCGTGCGCCAGAAGCCGTTTTCCTTGGCATAGGTTTCAACCAGCGCGATGCGGTCTTCGTCGCGGCCGGTCTGGCGGAGATAGCGCAGCGTCTCGTCGTCGATCGGGAAGAAGCCGCAAGTGGCGCCGTATTCCGGGGCCATGTTGGCGATGGTGGCACGGTCGGCGAGCGGCATGTTGTCGAGGCCGTGGCCGTAGAATTCGACAAACTTGTTCACGACGCCATGCTTGCGCAGCATCTGGACAACTTTCAGCACGAGGTCGGTGGCGGTGACGCCTTCCTTCAGCGCGCCGGTGATCTTGAAGCCGACAACGTCCGGGATCAGCATCGAGACCGGCTGGCCGAGCATGGCCGCTTCCGCCTCGATCCCACCGACGCCCCAGCCGAGCACGGCGAGGCCGTTGACCATGGTGGTGTGCGAATCGGTGCCAACCAGCGTGTCCGGGTAGGCGACGAGTTCGCCCTCTTCATTCGGCGCGGTCCAGACCGTCTGGGCGAGGTATTCGAGGTTGACCTGGTGGCAGATTCCGGTGCCGGGCGGCACGACGCGGAAATTGTTGAACGCCTTCTGGCCCCATTTCAGGAAGGTGTAGCGCTCCATGTTGCGCTCGTATTCAAGGTCGACGTTGGCCTGGAAGGCGCGGGGCGTGCCGAATTCGTCGATCATCACCGAGTGGTCGATCACGAGGTCCACCGGGACCAGCGGGTTGATCTTCTTGGCGTTGCCGCCGAGCGCCTTGATGCCGTCGCGCATCGCGGCGAGGTCCACCACGGCCGGAACGCCGGTGAAGTCCTGCATCAGCACACGCGCCGGGCGGTAGGCGATCTCGCGCGGGTTCTGCCCGCCTTTGTCGGCCCATTCGGCGAAGGCCAGGATGTCGTCCTTGACGACGGTCAGGCCGTCCTCGAAGCGCAGCATGTTCTCGAGCAGCACTTTCAGCGCGGCCGGCAGGCGTTTCATGTCGCCGAGACCGTTCTTGCCGGCCGTTTCCAGCGAGTAATAGGTGTAGCTCTTGCCACCGGCGGTGAGCGTACTTTTCGAGTTGAAGCTGTCTTTAGACGGCATGTGGGCCTTTGCCTCCTGTCATGCGGACGCCTCGGGCGGGTCCGCCTTGTTCTGCAAGCGGTCTCTTATAGACCTCCCCCCTCCGGCGCAATCGTGAGGTGGCGAGAGGCGCGCGACATGGCCGCGTTTGCGCGGCGACCGGAACCGGCTATCCCTCGCCCGATGCATTCTCAAGCAGCCCCCCTTCTGACCGCGGCAGGTCTCGGCATGATCCGGGGCGAACGGGTCCTGTTCCGCGAGGTCGGGCTGGCGGTGAACGCCGGCGAGGCCTTGGTGCTGCGCGGGGCGAACGGTGCCGGCAAGACGACCCTGCTGCGCATTCTCGCCGGGCTGACACAGCCGGAGACCGGAACGGTCACCCGCGCCGCGCCGCTCCACTGGTTCGGCCACCGCGAAGGCCTGAAGCCGCAGGAAACCCCGCGCGCGCACCTGAAACTCTGGGCCCGCGCCTGGGGCTCGGACAAGAACATTGACGCCGTGCTCTCCGGCATGGGCCTTGCCCGCCCAGCTGACGTGGCCGCGCGTTATCTGTCGGCC
>JBGSOU010000152.1:0-5143 GCA_041739025.1 Hyphomonas sp. | reverse complement strand
CCGGCCATCACCTTGGCCGCGATCGCGGCAATCGGCGCGCCGACGGCCTTGGACACGAACGGGACGGTCCGGCTGGCGCGCGGGTTGGCTTCCAGCACGTAGATTTCCTCGCCCTTGACGGCGAACTGGATGTTGATCAGTCCGCGGACGTTCAGCGCGCGGGCGAGTGCAATCGTCTGCTAGGCGAGGCGGGCCTGCAGGCCAGCGCTCAGCGTGAAGGGCGGCAGCGCGCAGGCGGAATCGCCCGAGTGCACGCCGGCCTCCTCGATATGCTCCATGATGCCCGCGACATGCACGTCATGTCCGTCGCAGATGGCGTCCACATCCACTTCGATGGCGTCAGACAGGTAGCGGTCGATGAACAATGACGCGTCGCCGGACACGGCCAGCGCCTCGGCGGCAAACTTGCGCAGGTCTTCGTCATTGCGCGCGATTTCCATTGCCCGGCCGCCGAGCACGAAGGACGGGCGCAGCATGACCGGATAGCCGATCTCGTGCGCCTTCACTTCGGCTTCTTCGACACTGCGCGCGGTGCGCGACGGGGCCTGCTGGATTCCGAGATCGTCAAGCAGGCGCGCGAACTGTTCACGGTCTTCGGCAAGGTCGATCGACTCCGGCGACGTGCCGAGGATCGGAACCTTCTCCATATGCAGAGACGCGGCGAGTTTCAGCGGGGTCTGTCCGCCAAACTGCACGATCAGCCCCATCAGTTCTCCGGCCGATTGTTCCTTGTGAACGATTTCCAGAACATGCTCGATGGTCAGCGGCTCGAAATACAACCGGTCAGACGTGTCATAGTCCGTAGACACCGTTTCCGGGTTGCAGTTGACCATGATCGACTCGATGCCGAGATCTTCCATCGCGAACGCGGCGTGGCAGCAGCAATAGTCGAACTCGATGCCCTGGCCAATGCGGTTCGGGCCGCCGCCGAGGATCATGGCCTTTTTGCGCGTCGAGGGCAGGGCTTCGCAATCGGGTTTGCCCTGTCCGAAGGCGGCGTGCTCGTAGGTCGAGTAGAGATAGGGCGTCTTCGCCGCAAATTCGGCCGCACACGTATCAATGCGCTTGTACACGGGCCGCACGTCCAGCGAATGGCGCAGGCCCCGCACCCAGCCTTCGGCCTGGCCGACCAGCTCGCCGAGACGTTTGTCGGAAAAGCCCTTGGCCTTCAGTTCGGTCATTTCGGCCGCGTCGTCCGGCAAGCCGTTCGCCTTGATGTGGGCCTCGGTTTTCACGAGGTCCTCGATCTGGCGCAGGAACCAGGGATCAAACGAGGTGACGGTGTTCACGTCTTCCACCGTGAGGCCCATCCGGAACGCTTCGGCGATCACGCGCAGACGGTCCGGAGACTGAATGCCCAGCGCCTGGCGCAGCGCGTTTTCGTTCTCGAAGCTCATCTCGTTGAGACCGGAAAGGCCCGTCTCCAGCGAGCAGAGCGCCTTCTGCAGGCTCTCCTGGAAACTGCGCCCGATGGCCATCGCCTCGCCGACCGACTTCATCGCGGTCGTCAGCACGGGCTCGGCGCCCTTGTACTTCTCGAACGCAAAGCGCGGGATCTTGGTGACGACATAGTCAATCGTCGGTTCGAACGAGGCGGGCGTGACGCCCGTGATGTCATTGGTCAACTCGTCCAGCGTATAGCCCACCGCCAGCTTCGCGGCGACCTTGGCAATCGGGAAACCGGTGGCCTTCGACGCCAGCGCCGACGAGCGCGAAACGCGCGGGTTCATCTCGATGACCACCAGCCGGCCATCGGCCGGGTTGACGGCGAACTGCACGTTCGAGCCGCCGGTCTCGACGCCGATCTCGCGCAGCACCGCGATCGAGGCGTTGCGCATCACCTGATATTCCTTGTCCGTCAGGGTCAGCGCCGGCGCCACGGTGATCGAGTCGCCGGTGTGCACGCCCATCGGGTCGATGTTCTCGATGGAGCAGATGATGATGCAGTTGTCCGCCGTGTCGCGGACCACTTCCATCTCGTATTCCTTCCAGCCCAGCAGGCTTTCGTCGACGAGGATCTGCGCATTGGGCGAGGCGGCGAGACCTGAGCGGCAGATCTCCTCATACTCTTCGATATTGTAGGCGATGCCGCCGCCGGTGCCGCCCAGCGTGAAGGCGGGGCGGATGATGGCCGGCAGGCCAACAATATCCAGCGCGTCCATCGCGGCCTTGAGGCCGGTGATCCGGTCATAGCCCTTGATCTTGCCATCGGGGCCGCGCACTTCCGGCGAGGCAATGATGGTTGCCCGCGGGTTCTCGAGGCCGATCCGGTCCATCGCTTCGCGGAACAGCTTGCGGTCCTCGGCCATCTCGATGGCTTCGGCCTTGGCGCCGATCAGCTCGACGCCGTACTTCTCGAGGATGCCCGCATGGTGCAGGTCCAGCGCGCAGTTCAGCGCGGTCTGTCCGCCCATCGTCGGCAGCAGGGCATCCGGCTTTTCGATGGCGATGATCTTCTCGACGATCTCGGGCAGGATCGGCTCGATATAGGTCGCATCCGCCAGGTCCGGATCCGTCATGATCGTCGCCGGGTTGGAGTTGACGAGGATCACCCGGTAGCCTTCGGCTTTCAGCGCCTTGACGGCCTGAACGCCCGAATAGTCGAACTCGCAGGCCTGGCCGATGATGATCGGACCGGCGCCAATCACAAGGATCGAGGAGATGTCTGTGCGCTTTGGCATGATGGGTCTCTCCTCGTGGGCGGGCAAACGGCTGCCCTATAGCGGGGAGTCGGGGCGGGGGGCAAGCACCGGCCTGCGCCGAAATCCATGGATTGCGCCCGCGAATCCTGCTGCGGATTGCGCCGTAACGTCTTCCAGCACAAGGATTCCTTGCATGTCACGTTCTCTTCTGGCCGGCCTTGTGGCCGCGTCCGCTTTCGCGCTTTCGGGCTGTGTCCTGATCAGCGACAGCGCCCCGGCGCCCGCCCCGGCGTCCGCCGAGGTCACCCGGGTCGAAATCGTCAAGGAAATCCGCGTCGAAACGACGCCGAACCTGTTCATCCTCTATACGCTGAAAGAGGGCGTCACGCCCGAGCAGTTCGAAGACTGGGTGCGCACGACCGACCAGCCCGCCATGCGCGCGCTCGCGCGGGTGCAATCGTTCCGCACCTACCGCGCCGAGCGCCTCCTGATGGGCGAAGGCGCGCCCGGCATCGCCTATATCGAGGCCTTCGCGATTCCGGACCTCGACGGCTTCGTGGCCGAGGACATGGGCGGCGAAACCGTGCAGACGGTCATGGGCGGCTTCATGGGCCTCGTGGAAGCGCCCCAGTTCATCGTCGTCTCGGAAGTAAAATAGCAAATACAAGCTAAGCCGGGTGGTGTTCGGCGCGATCTTCCGTAAATTTCCGAAAACGGAGGACACATGCCGGTCATCACCCGCCTTGCGGCGCTCGCCGCCGCCGCGTTCGCCCTTGCGGCTCCGGTTGCGGCTGCCGAAGACTGCGAGTCGGTCATCCTGCCGCGCGCGGTTGGCGTCATACAGACCGTGACCGGCCCGGGTGTGAACCTGTCCGAAAAGATGGCCGAGATGGACGGCTATGTCGCAGCCTGCCCGGACCATGGCTGGGTCAATGTCATGGCCGCCGAGCTGGACTTGATGATCTTCAAGACGACACGGTCCAACAATGGCGGCTCAGCCACGCAAGAGGGCGTGAACTTTCTGGCGAGGGCGTTCCTGCGCTCCGGCGTCTTCCAGCAAGGGCCAGACGAGAATCGAAAGGAGCGCTACCTCCTGCCGGCCAGCTCAGGCACGGTGAACCTCACCTATTCCGTCGCGTCCAACAACCGCAAGGCCATCATCGAGGCGCTCGGCGATCTTGCGAAGTCCGGTACGGTGCATCCTTACCTCAAGCCAGCGTCGCCGGTCGCCTGCTCGGGCTGGGCCCCGTCCGATGCGCAGACGCTCGCCTACAAGGTGTCTGCGAAGGCAGACATGGCGCTGTTGCCCTTCGTCGAAGCCGTTGCGGATGGCTGCCGGGCTGAAACCAATCAGGGCAACCGGATGCCTCTCGCCGTCCTGGCCGAGGCCTACATGGATCTGGTCAAGACCGGGCAGGTAAGGGAACCTGCCGAAGTCAAACGTCTCCTGATCGCCGCGCGCCACGCAGCCGATGATTTCATCGCCACAAGCTCCTACCACTCGTTTTTCTTCAGCGAGAGTGATGACCGCGAACTCATCGCGTTGCTGCGCAAACACGGCGTCCACACCGGGGACGGCCCCGAGACCATCGACCGTGCCTTGTGGTTCACTCCGGACTACATCGGCAGCGAAGTCGCGATCCGTTCGATTGCCTATTCGCTGGACGAGTTGTGGACCCCGTTGGCAGCCGGCGAAACGCCGGGCACGGCCGAAGATGTTGCCCAGGCCCGCAACCTGCTGACCACCTATCTCCTTCAGCTGAACAAGCAGGGCTCTGATGCCGGATTGAAGACCGAGACCGGCGCCATGCTGCGCGAGGCGCTCTCGGCCTTTCATACCGGAGAAATCCGGAAGCCCGGGACTCCGGTCCGCAAGCCGATGCCAACCTGGCTCTATGATACGCAGATGAAACTGCTGACGCCTCAGCCCTGACGGCCGTTCAGGTCCAGCGTTTCGACAGCCGCTGGCTGATCACGTCCACATCGTCCTTTGCCGTGCCGGCATAGCCGGTCACCACGTCGGCGACGAAGGGATTGTCCTTGCGCTCCTGCCCGAACGTGCTCATCGGCCCATGCCCCGGCACGAACCGCATCTGGTCGCCCAGTGGCCAGAGCTTGCCGGTGATCGAATCGATCAGCTGCTGGTGGTTGCCGCGCGGAAAGTCGGTCCGGCCCACCGAGCCCCGGAACAGCACGTCCCCGACAAAGGCCATCGCGCCTTCCTCGCTGTAGATCACCACATGGCCCGGCGTATGGCCGGGGCAGTGGGCCACACCGAATTTGTTGCCGGCCAGGTCCAGTACGTCGCCGTCATCTAGATACCGGTCCGGCGTCACGTTCTTGCCGTCGGTGATGCCATAGCGCGCGCCCTGCGCCTCGATCTCGTCGAGCAGCCACTGGTCATCCTTGTGCGGGCCGATCACGGGGCATCACCGACGGCAAGAACGTGACGCCGGACCGGTATCTAGATGACGGCGACGTACTGGACCTGGCCGGCAACA
>JBGSOU010000116.1:0-2558 GCA_041739025.1 Hyphomonas sp. | reverse complement strand
AAGAAAGCCCAGGAACGCGCCAAGGAACGGGCCGGCAAGGCAGCGGCCCGCGCCGCTGCGGCTGCCGCCCCGGCCGCTGAAGAATCCGCAGAGGCCTAGGCCCTCAAGCGGCCCTTGCCGTAAAGTGATCAGCCAGCGCTCCTTCCGGGGCGCTGGCTGTTTCGATTGCGCAGGTGAACGGATGCCAACACATCCGGCATGGTGCGTTCAGGCGGACCGCGTCAGAACAGGGGTCATGCTCTGGAGACCTTGCCATGCCCCGTAACCTGTTCGCCCAAACCTTTCTGGCAGCGGCCTTTCTCGTCCTTGCGGCGGCGCCCGGCGCCGGTGCGCAGAAGGACGATACCGAAGACCACCGCCGCCGCCCACCGCCGGCCAGCGGCCCGGCGGAGATCACGTTCTATTCGGAAACCGGTTTGCGCGGCACGGCGGTGACCCTTGCGGGCGGACAGCAGAGCTTCGCCAGCCTGCGCTTCAACGACAAGGCCCGCAGCGTCGAAGTGAAGGGCGGGGTCTGGCAATTGTGCTCGGATTCGGGCCTGCGGGGCCGCTGCGAATATGTCGACCGTACGGTGCGCAATCTCGGCGACCTTGGCCTGTCGGGCAACATCTCCTCGGCCAAGCTGACCGACTATGACCGGGGCCCTGGCGGCTATGACATCACCTTCTTCGCCAACGGGGATTACCGGGGCGCCTTTCTCGGGTTCGATGAAGGCGAAGCCAGCTTCAGCCCGTTCCGGTTCAACGACACGGCCAGTTCGGTGATCGTCAATCGCGGCACATGGCTTGTCTGCGAACATGCGGACTACCGGGGCCGGTGCGAATTCCTCGACGGCTCGGTCGACGATCTCAGCGCGCTCGGCCTGAATGACGCCGTGACCTCGTTCCGCCGCTATGACGTGCGCCGCGAAGGCCCTTGGCGCCCGCCGGTGCCCGAGCCTGTCTATCCGCCGGCTGGCGGCGGCGCGCAGGGCATCGAGGGTGAACAGTCGGTCTTCTTCCCGGCGCCCAGCTACCGCGGCGCGCGCATTTCAAACCGGGAAGGCGCCGCGACCCGGTTCTGCCAGGATAACGGGTTTGCCGAAGCCGCATATAAAGCGCCAGGCCCTGTTCTCTCGGACGTACTCTGCCGCTAGAAGCGGCGGATGCCCGCCAAACCTGATGACAAACTGATTGCTGTGGGCGTCCTCAAGGGCGCCCATGGTGTTCGCGGCGAAGTCCGCGTGAAGAGCCTGACCGCCGATCCGGAGGCCCTGTTCGGCTACGGCCCGCTGACCGACGAGCACGGCGCCGTGGTGCTGACGCCGAAATCGGCCCGGCCGGGCAAGGATCACTTCATCGTCCGCCCGAAGGAAATGAAGCAGAAGGAAGAGTGGGACGCGCTGCGGGGCCGTCTGCTGCACGTGCCCCGCGCCCGCTTGCCCGAGGCCGAAGAGGACGAGTTCTACATCGAGGATCTGGCCGGGCTGGACGTCTATTCCGGCGGCGATGCGCCCGCCGGGCGTGTCCGCTCGGTGCAGAATTTTGGGTCCGGCGACCTGCTCGAGGTGGATGTCATCGGTCTCGCCTCGTCGGTCTTCGTGCCCTTTACCCGCGCCGATGTGCCGGTCGTCGACATGGCGGCGCGGCGCGTGATGATTCCGGAGCTTGCGATGTGGAGCGAGCCGGGCAGCCGGTCCGAAGGCGAAGCGGCCGGCGAATAGCAGCGCCGGGCCCGCATGTTGCGCGGGGTTCATATCGCCCGTGTCATTTTGCAGGTGTAATGGACGAAAGGAGTCCGCATGCGCCGCTTATCCCTGCGCGCCGTCGCCGCTTTGACGGTTCCCGCTTTCTTCGCTGCCCCGTCTGCGCTTGCGCAGTACGCGGCCGGCTACGGCCGGGGCGGCGGCGAAGATCCGCCCGCCGCCATCGCGCTGTTCAGCGACGAGAACTATTATGGCGACGTCCGCGACGTGTACGATCCCTTCACCACGCTCAAGGACCTTGGCTACAATGACAAGGCGCGCTCCGTTGCCGTGTTCGCCGGCCAATGGGAATTGTGCGAACACTGGAACTTCACGGGCCGGTGCGTGTTCGTTCGCGAGGATGTCAGCGATCTCGGCTGGTTCGGTCTCGCCGGACGCGTCACGTCCGTCCGTCCGGTCTATGAATATACCGAGGCCCAGCATGGCTTGATGTTCAGCCGCGACAAGAACGGCTACATCCGGTACGCCGACAATGAAGTCTACGGCTACGACACCTGGAGCCATGGCTATGCCAGCTCCTGGGGCATCAGCGTGTCGCACTATGGCTACTCGCCGGACTATTATCGCTACGGCTATTACAGTCCCGCCTGGGGCTATGATCCTTACGGCTTTGCCTGGGGACCGCGCGGCACCATCCGCTACACCTCGACCTATCGCCGCCATCCGCGCCCGTCGGTGCTCAACCCGTACTGGTCGGGCTGGGATTTCCGCCGGACCGACTGGCGCCACGGCCACTGGAGCTGGCGCGGCACCGGAGACTGGCGCGATCATCGCGATGGCTGGGGCGGCCACGGCGGTGACGGACGGGATGGA
>JBGSOU010000071.1:0-3634 GCA_041739025.1 Hyphomonas sp. | reverse complement strand
GTGACCACGCGGACGATTTCCCGGCGCACAATCGACTTGGAGCCGCGTTTCTTGGCTTCCGCCGGGCTTTCAGTCTGCTCGCACACCGCCACCCGGCAGCCGGCCTTGATCAGGCGGGCCAGATAGCCTTCGGCGGCGTGGTAAGGCACGCCGGCCATCGGGATCGGCGCGCCGTCATGCTCGCCGCGCGAGGTGAGCGTAATGTCGAGAACACGGGCGGCCGTAACGGCATCCTCGAAGAACAGTTCATAGAAATCCCCCATACGAAAGAACAGGAGTGCATCCGGATTGGCCGACTTTATCGACAGGTATTGTGCCATGAACGGCGTGGGTTCACTGGCGGCCTTGCTGACAGGCGGGGATTTGGGAGCGGTATCCGGCATGGCGCGGCACGCTAGCCTTTGACGGAGGGATTCGCAAAGCCGCCTGCCAGCGCATGTGCGGATTTGACTGTTGGCAGGCGCATCGCAGCGGCCTAGACGGGTGCGAGTCCCCGTCGAAACGAAACAGAGCCCATATGACTACGCAGCGTCCGAGCATTACTGACCAGGAAGCCCTCGATTTCCACTCGCAACCTACGGCGGGCAAGATTTCGATGAATCCGACCAAGCCCATGGGCACGCAGCGCGACCTGTCGCTGGCCTACAGCCCGGGCGTGGCCATTCCGGTGCTGGCCATCGCGGAGAATGAAGACCTTGCCTATGACTACACGTCCAAGGGCAACCTGGTGGCGGTGATCTCGAACGGCACGGCCATCCTGGGCCTCGGCAATCTCGGCCCGATGGCGTCCAAGCCGGTGATGGAAGGCAAGGCCGTTCTGTTCAAGCGCTTTGCCGACATCGACAGCTTCGACGTTGAAGTGAACACGCGCGACGCGGAAGACTTCATCCGTACCGTGCGCAACATCGGCGCGACCTGGGGCGGCATCAACCTGGAAGACATCTCGGCGCCGGATTGTTTCATCATTGAAAGCCGCCTGCGCGAGGAACTCGACATTCCGGTGTTCCACGATGACCAGCACGGCACGGCGATCATCGCAGCGGCCGGCCTGATCAACGCCTGCCACATCACCGGTCGCAAGATGTCAGACGTGAAGGTTGCCGTCTCCGGCGCGGGCGCCGCGGGCCTCTCCGTTGCCGGCCTGATCCGACACCTGGGCGTGAAAGCCGATAACATCCTGATGTGCGACACGGCGGGCGTGGTCTATGAAGGCCGCACTGAAAAGATGGACCAGTTCAAGTCCGCCTTCGCCGTGAAGACCAAGAAGCGCACGCTGGCCGAGGCCATGGACGGCGCCGATGTTTTCCTGGGCCTGTCGGTCAAGGGCGCGGTGACCAAGGACATGGTCAAGTCGATGGCGAAGAACCCGATCATCTTCGCGATGGCCAACCCCGATCCGGAAATCACGCCGGAAGACATCAAGTCTGTCCGCAATGACGCCATCATCGCGACCGGCCGCTCGGATTACCCCAACCAGGTCAACAACGTTCTCGGTTTCCCGTATATCTTCCGCGGCGCGCTCGATGTCCGTGCACGGAGCATCAACGAAGAAATGAAAGTTGCCGCCGCGCAGGCCCTCGCCGAGCTTGCCCGCGAAGACGTGCCGGATGAAGTCGCTGCCGCCTATCACGGCGCGCGCCCGACCTTCGGCCGGGAATACATCATCCCGACCCCGTTCGATCCGCGCCTCATCAGTTTCGTGCCGCCGCTGGTGGCGCAGGCGGCGATGGACACAGGCGTGGCCCGCAAGCCGATTACGGACATGGAAGCCTACCGGAAAAGCCTGGTGCGCCGCGCCGATCCGTCTGCCGCGTTCCTTCAGGGCGTGCAGGCAAAATGCCGCGAAGTGCAACGCCGGATCGTGTTTGCGGAAGGCGAAGAGCCGGCTGTCGTGCGCGCCGCGTGGAGCTTCAAGAACCAGGGCCTCGGCCAACCGATCCTGATCGGCCGCGAAGCGCAGGTCGAGGCGACGATGGAACAGATGGGCGTGCCGGCGGGCTCGCTCGACATCATCAATGCACGCCTTTCGGACAATAACCCGGTCTATGTGGACCTTCTCTATGCGCGTCTCCAGCGCAAGGGCTACCTGAAGCGCGACGTACAGCGTCTCGTGAACCAGGACCGCAACGTGTTCGGCGCCTGCATGCTGAAGAACGGCGATGCCGATGGCATGGTGACCGGCGTGACACGCGCCTATGACGTGGCGCTGAAGGATGCGTTGCTGGTGCTCGATCCGATCGCCGGTCAGGCCGTGATCGGCATGTCGATGGTCATCAACATGGGCAAGACAATCTTCATCGCCGATACGAGCGTGAACGAGCTTCCCGATGGCCAGACGCTGGCAAACATCGCGCTCGAAGCCGTTCGCGGCGTACGCAACGTGGGCTTCACCCCGCGGGTCGCGTTCCTCTCCTATTCGACCTTCGGCAACCCGATGGGCGAGCGCGGCGACAAGGTGCGCGAAGCGGTCTGCATCCTCGACCGGACGCCGGGTATCGACTTCGAATACGAAGGCGACATGAACGCCGACGTGGCGCTGAATCCGAACCACAAGCTGCTCTACCCGTTCTCGCGCCTGTCGGGTCCGGCCAACGTGCTGGTGATGCCGGCCATCCATTCAGCGTCGATCGCGACCAATCTTCTGGAGCAGATGAGCCGCGCGACAATCATCGGGCCGATGCTGCTGGGCCTCGAGAAGCCGGTTCAGATTGCCTCGCTCGGCGCCACCGTGGGCGATATCGTGGACCTTGCCTCACTGGCCGCCTACGACATCGATCAGGTTCACAGCGCCTGACGGATCAGTCCGTCGCCGGAGTTTTTGGAGGCTTGGGCAGGCGCGACTGCCGGAACCATTCGAACGCCGACAGGGCGACGGCGATTCCGCCGAGCCAGAAGGTGAGGACGAAGACGCTGTAATAGCCTTGCGTCTCAATCAGCGTGCCCAGCCACGGGCGGCCAAGCGTGCCGATCAGCATGGTGAGCGAGGCGAGCAGCGCATACTGCACGGCGGCAAAGCGCGGGTTCACCACGGATGTGAGGAAGGCAACGACCGCCACGCTGGCGAAACCGCCGGCGAGGTTTTCACCCGCAATGGCAATCATCAGACGCGCCATGCGTTCGCCCGCTTCAGCGCCCTGCCCTTCCGGCGAGATCGCGGCGGCCCAGCCTGCAAAGGCGCGGATGGGGTCTGCCAGGTAAGTCCATTCGAGGAAAGCGTCGATGCCGGCGCCGCCGCGTGAAAGATCAGCGAACAGAAGGTTTGTGGCAGCGGCGAGTACGGCGCCCACTACGAGTACGGGCATGCGGCCGAGGAAACTGATCACGACAGCACCGATGGCGGCGCCCGCGACCGTCATCAGTACACCGAAGAATTTCGAGGCGACGGCGACATCCGCCATGGTATGGTGGAGCGCGCCGAACCGGTCATCCAGGTAGAACGGATAGGCGAATGAGCCCCACACGGAATCGGTAAACCGGTAAGTCAGCGCCAGCAGCAGCACGAGCAGCGCGCCCCAGCCGAGCCTGCCGATCAGGTCCATCAGCGGATCGAAGATGGAGCGGAAGACGGCGCGCGTGATGCGGGACGCGGCGGGCTCATCGTTTGCACCTTCGATGATTTCAGCAGGTTCGCGCC
>JBGSOU010000063.1:0-2318 GCA_041739025.1 Hyphomonas sp. | reverse complement strand
CCGCCGAAATCTCCGGCTCGCCGGTCAGGTCCATGTCGAAGGGTCCGGCTGACAGTTCACCGGGCTCCGGCAGGCCGCAATACTTGTCCTCCGGCACGGCGCGCGCCATCGCCACACAGCGTTCGGACAGGGCCTTGAGGCCGTCCGGCGTCAGGTCTGCGCCCGAGACGTGGGCCTGGCGTTTGCCGAAGAAACAGCGGAGCGCCACGCTGGCGCTCTCCTCACGCTCGATGCTTTCGAGCTTGCCGTCGCGCACCGACACGCTGACGCCGTCAGCGACGCCGATCCGCGCATCGGCCGCGCTGGCGCCGGCCTTGAGACAGTTGTCGAGCAGACCGGCCAGAAGGTCTGCCGGTGGAACATTAAATCCAGTCATCTGCGCTAAATGGACCGCGCCGCTGCCCTGTGCAACAGGGCCCGTGCGGGAGGCTCAGCGCAGCGCCAGCCAGATCAGTCCGCCCCCGGCGCCCAGCATGCCAAGCCAGGTGAGCACCATGCCGAGCGCCCGGGCCGCCATGACGGTTCCGGACAGGCCATAGGCGTGCAGCAGCCGGCCCAGCGTGAACACGCCGCCGACCGCATGGATCGCCCAGAGCGGCGCTGCCAGCTGGGTCATCACGAAAAGACCGAGCATGGTGACCGGAATGTACTCGGCCGCATTGCCATGAGCCCGCGAGCGGATCTCGAGATCAGGGTCGCCGCCGGTTCCGAGCGAGACCTGGGCCGCGCGGCGGCGCCCGACGACGCGGAAAGACAGGAACCAGAGCAGCAGGATGTTCACGCCGATGTAAACGGCGGCAGTGGCAAGCGGGGTCATCGGGTCGTTCCTCCAGGAATGGAAAGGCCGCCGGAATGCCCGGCGGCCTCGGTTTTGGGTTTTGATGTTGCCGGCACGGCAGACACTACATGTCGCGGCGAGCGTCCGGCAGGCGGTCGTTGATGTCGTCGCGGATGTCCATCAGCGTGACAATCAAGCCGCAGATGATGCTCGCAGCCACCCAGCCGCCAAAGCTGAACACGGCAAAGTCGGCCACCTGGGCGAGCGCGCCCGACAGACCGATGAGTTCGCCGGTGAATTCGCCCTTCTGGTAGATGCCGAGGGCAATGCCGGCCACGATGATGGCGATGTAGGCCACATACACCATGATCCGGAAACTGTTGATGATAATGAACTTCATTAGGATCCCCTTCTTGGTTCCGTCCTGTTCAAGGCCGTGCGCTGGAGCGCGTCACGTCATGCGCATTCGACATGCAGGTGGCGGGCCAAAGCCCGGACCTGCGTGTCCTTAACCTCCCGTCGGTGCGGCTTCGCCGCAGGCCTCAAGGTCGTTTGTAATCGCTGAGAAGGCAAGCAGATCCTCCTTGGACAGCGAATTGAGATAGTCCTGCATATCCTGCTTTTCGCGCCCGGCCGCCTGGGCCACCTGCTTGAAAAGCCTGGGATCGAGGTTGTTTTCGAGGGCGCCAACAACACAATTGCAAGTCGCTTCGGCCTCGCCTTTCTCAAGGCAGGTTGCAACGAGAACCTGCCTGTCGGACGGACGGCCGAGGCCGCCACATCCCGACAAGGCCGCCAGCGCCGCTGCCGAAACGATCCCAAACCGCATCCAACTCCCTCCGGGCAACACCCCGGCGGAGTGCTGGCACGATTTCCGGCGGCTGAAAAGCTATTCCCGGCCGAGCAGGGCGTCGAGCTGGAAGCCGCGGCCGAGCTTCAGGGCGAAAGCCTCCTTGACCGCCATGCGGTCATAATCCTCCGCGGCCCAGTCCAGGAACGGTTTCCACTGTCCGGGCGGCCGGCCGGCATTGAATGCGGCATAGCTTTCGATGAAGGCATCAAGCACCCCGGTCTTGCCCTGGCGCACGTGCAGGTACTTGCCCGACAGCTGTTCGGCAGCCTCCTCGAAGGGGACGCGTTCGCGCAGCAGCTTGTACAATACGGCCATCACCCCCGCCCGGTCCGCGCCGGACTTGCAGTGCATCAGCGCGGGGTATTCGATGCGCTCGAACAGGTCCCGCGCCGCAAAGATCGCCTCCCGCGTGGGGGGATCGCGCGAAAACACCTGGAAATCGATCAGCTCGATTCCGGACTGGGCGCAGGCTTCCTGCTCGAGCAGGTAATAGCCCTTCGTCGTGCGCCCGCGCAGGTTCAGGATGGTGCGGATACCCCGCTCCCTGGCGTGTGCCAGCACCTGCCGGGGCGAGGGCTGGTTCGACCGCCACATCTCCGGGGAAATCTGGTGCAGGTTGCTGAACCGGGCGCGCAGGAAGCCGTGATCGCCCCAGACCAGCTCGCGGCGCGCCCGCGCCCGGCCGGC
>JBGSOU010000056.1:0-1666 GCA_041739025.1 Hyphomonas sp. | reverse complement strand
GAGGCGGCCGGGAAGCCGGCTTCGATGACGTCCACGCCCAGTTCCGCCAGAGCGCGCGCCATCCGCAGCTTTTCAGGCTGCGTCATGCTGCAGCCCGGCGATTGCTCGCCGTCGCGCAGCGTCGTGTCGAAAATCAGGACGCGGTTCGGGTCGGGCGTGGACATCGGCTTCACCTCTCTCGGCCGGCGTTAGCGGCCTTCGTTCAACCAGGGCATGCGGGCGCGCAGCGCAACGCCCACCTTCTCGATCGGGTGCGCGAGATCCTTCTTCATCAGCGCGTCGTACTTGCGGCGGCCGGCCTTGTTCTCGCGGATCCATTGCCGCGCAAACGTCCCGTCCTGCACTTCCTTGAGGATCTTCTTCATCTCCTTCTTGGTGCCGGCGTTGACGACGCGCGGCCCGCGCGTCAGGTCGCCCCACTTGGCCGTGTGGGAGATGTACTGGTGCATCTTGGCGAGGCCGCCCTCGTGCAGCAGGTCGACGATCAGCTTCAGTTCGTGCAGGCACTCGTAATAGGCGACCTCCGGCTGGTAGCCGGCTTCGGTCAGCGTCTCGAAGCCCTTCAGTACCAGCTCGGTGGCGCCGCCGCACAGCACGGCCTGCTCGCCGAACAGGTCGGTCTCGGTCTCTTCCTTGAACGTGGTCTCGATGACGCCGGCGCGCGTGCCGCCGATGCCGTCGGCGTAGGCGAGCGCCTTGGCCTTCGCCTTGCCGGAAGCGTCCTGAGCGACGGCAATCAGGCACGGCACCCCGCGACCCTGGGTGTACTGGCGGCGCACGAGGTCACCGGGACCCTTCGGCGCGATCAGCACCACGTCGAGGTCCTTGCGCGGCTTGATCTGCTTGAAATGGATGTTGAAGCCGTGAGCAAACAGCAGCGTGGCGCCCTGGGCGAGGTTCGGCAGCATTTCCTTGTAGTTCTCGGCCTGGGTCGTGTCGGGTGTCAGCAGCGCGACCAGCGCAGCGCCCTTGACGGCCTCCGCCGGCGTCGCCACGGTGAGGCCGTCCTTCTTCGCCTTCTTCCAGCTGTCGCCCTTGCGGACGCCGATCACGACGTCATGGCCGGAATCCTTCAGGTTCAACGCATGCGCGCGCCCCTGGCTGCCATAGCCGATGACGGCGATCCGGGCACCCTTCAGGGCCTTCTTGTCCACGTCTTTCTTCGAGTACGCACGCATCTTGAAAACTCCTCGTATCGGTCAACGATGATCAGGTCTCTCAAAACGAAGAACCCCGCGCCGGATCGCGTCCGGTGCGGGGTTCCTGGTGTCCGTCTGCGCCTTTGCGCCTTCAGCCCGGGGCCCCGCACCTCCGCAGGGGAAGCAGCGCGAGCAGGGCAAGCAGCAGGCCCGGCAGCGGAACGGCCGGGGAGGCATTCGAAGCGGTCGGGGCCTCAAACTCCATCATTGAGCCTGCTCGGGAAGGTCGGCGCGACGGTACGGATAGCAGCACAGCCCCCGGCACATTGTCAACCGCACTGCAAAAAGAACTTCGGATAAGCTGTCGCCACTATGTTTGCCGAACGTGATCCTGCCGCCGCCCGGCCGCTCTGGCTGGTGACCGAAGCACAGCGCGACGCATGGCTTGCCACGCAGGATGAGCCGGCGCGCGCCTGGCTCGCAGAACTCAACTTCAAGGCCGAGCGGCATCAGGTCGCCTGCCTCGC
>JBGSOU010000048.1:0-1550 GCA_041739025.1 Hyphomonas sp. | reverse complement strand
GGGGGAGGCGCCGGAAGGCCGCGGCCAGGCGAGACGAAGGCCGGCCGGGGAACATCCGCAACCGGGCCGGGATGCAGGCGTTCAGCGCCGGCGTCAGGCTGCGGTACGGAAAAGGCTGAGCTGACCGCAAAGGGACAGTCCGATGACGGATCGGAATCCGGGCTGCCGGAGTCGCCGGCCGGTTCGAATTCGCCGGTTGCGATGTTCAGCTGCCTTGTGGTGGAGGCCGAGCCGTCCCCGTGGCAGACGACGATTTCGAGGAACTGCCCGGGCGTTCCGGATGCGGCGAGCATGTAGTTTGCGGGCACGGCGCCGCGTGCCACCATGCTCAACAGCGCAAGCGCGCCGAGCAGGGATACAAACCAGGAGCGTGCAAACAGGGGTCTCATCGCAGTCGTCACGGAACACGCGCGCGGCGGCGGGGCAAGTGCGTCATGCGGCCACGGCGCCTGTGTCCGGCGCCGCATCGGTATTTGTACGTAGTCCCGTTCAGGTGTGCCGCGGCTGCCGGGCCGGACGCCGCGACGGGGCGCGCCAGGAACCGGTTCTGCCAGGGCGGAGGGGTGCCAATAAACTGTCCGCATACGGATTCGGCTTAATCCGTATACGGTTTCGGTGACACGAGCGGCGCGCGCCCCGGGGCGGAAAAGCAGGGTTTAAAGGCGCTTTTTGGGGGATTTTGGCGATTTTGGGGCGACCGGACCGGCCGGAGAGCACCTCTTGCGCAATCCCCAAAGCGAAGATATGCGCTCTCGCTCTTTGACAAATCAAGCGCTACACCCAAACCAAGGCAGCCGAAAAACCTCGGTTTCAAGCTGCTTTTCGCAAGAAACGACTGACAAAGGAAACAGACATGGCCGTTAAGCCAACAATTGCAAAGAAGGTCGCCGCGACCAAAGCGCCGGTGAAGAAGGCGCCCGTCAAGAAAGCCGTGGCTCCGAAAGTGGCTGCGCCGAAAGCCGCCGCTGCCAAGAAAGCCGCGCCGAAGAAAGTGGTGCCGGACGTGCTGACCCTGAAGCACCTTGCCGCCGAACTGTCGGAAGCCCATGAAATGCCGAAAAAGCAGGCAGAACTCGTGGTCAGCGACTTCATCGACCGGATGGGCGGCCACCTGAAAAAAGGCAAGAAACTGCGCATTTCCGGCCTCGGCATCCTGCAGGTCCGCCTGCGCCCGGCGCGCAAGGGCCGCAACCCCGCCACCGGCGAAGCGATCAAGATCAAGGCGTCGAAGAAAGTCGCTTTCCGTCCTTCGAAAGACCTCAAGGACCGCGTGCTCTAGGCTCCGGCCCGGGCCTGACAAGCGGCCGGCCTGCGGGAGGTTCCTGCGGGCCGGCGCGCCCTGAATCGCTGAACGAACACGCCATTGGCCGGACCCGGCTGATGGCGTTTTCGCGTGGGGGATGCGCCCGTCCCTTGACCAATTGATACCGGTGTCATTAAATTGGCCGAAAGGCGGGTATGGACCCCGCCCGGCGGGAGGATGGACATGGCGGGCACGGGCGTATGGCGGGCAGCGGCGCGGCGTTGGCGGGCAGGCGGGGCAGCGATTC
>JBGSOU010000023.1:0-5032 GCA_041739025.1 Hyphomonas sp. | reverse complement strand
GAAGGCCGCAAGGGCTGCGCCGGCGTGATCGGCGCCGATGGCGCGCTCGTCGGCATGGTCACGGACGGTGACCTGCGGCGCGCCATGATGGCCGGCAAGACCGGCGCCCCGGCCAACGAGGTGATGACCGCCAAACCGCGCACCATCGATCCGGAAGAACGCATGCAGTTCGTGATCAAGCGGCTCAGCGAAAACCGCATCTCGAATGCGTTCGTCGTTGATGATGCCGGCAAACCGCTCGGGCTCGTCGACATGAAGGACCTGCTCGCAGAAGGCTACCTCTAGCGCCAGCGGCTCCAGGCCCGGCAGCGGCGGACCGGAATCCGCCGCCGCCTGCCCTCTCTATTTCGTCAGTTCGAACAGCACGCTGACGCTGGCCGTCACGCCGATCTCACCGCCCGCCACAGGGGTTGGTGCACTGGCATCCATCGCCATCTCGGCGCGCGCCATCATCATCGGCTGCGGCGAATACTCGTAGCCTTCATTGATCGTCACGATCCGCGCGACCTTCAGGCCGGCCGCCGAGGCGTAGAGCTCGGCCTTCGCGATTGCATCCTTCATCGCCTGCGTGCGCGCCGCATTCTTGATCTGCTTGTCATCCTCGATCGCAAACGTCACGCCCGAGAACGTATTGCCGCCGGCCTTCACGAGACTGTCGATCGTGGCGCCCAGCGTATCGAGGTTGCGCACGCGCGCGGTCACCTGATTCGTGGCCACATAACCCGCCAGCTTCTGCTCGCCCCGCGTGCTGCCATCACGCTGCTTCACTTCGAGATAGTCATAGCGCGGATAAAGGCTCAGCCCCGAGGTCTGCATGTCCTTGGACGCGATGCCGGCCGCGGCCAGCGCCTTGAAGACACCGTTCATGGCCGCCGACTGGGCCGACATGGCCTCGCTGGCGGTGGCGCGCTCTTCGGTCACGCCGGCGCTGATATAGGCCATGTCCGGCGCCTGGTTGATCTTGGCCTCGGCGTTGATCTGCAGCGTCGTCTCGGGCTGGATCGAGTTGTGGTTCATGCTGCCCATCATGCTGGAACGCTCGGTCATCGGGGCCATCTGGCCGCTCATCGGCATCTGGGCGCAGGCGACGGGCGCCATCGCCATCAGAAGGGCCGCTACGGAATAAACAGGACGCATCATTGGAAACTCCTTTTCCTTTGGATGAAACGGGTACGCCTCTCTTCCCGCCCGAACAAGGCCGTTGCATGGCACCCGTGCGGCGCCTAAACGACCCGCAGGGGCCTGTAGCTCAGTTGGTTAGAGCGGACCGCTCATAACGGTTTGGTCGCAGGTTCAAGTCCTGCCGGGCCCACCACCCATTCAGTGCCCGAAGGGTCTGCTAAGGCCTTGAAGGGTGAGCCCCCCGAGGCTCGGCGCGAAGAGCGCCTGCGCCCGCCGCCGATTTTTTCTTCCGTTTACACACCCCGTTCTCGCCGAAGGGCAACGGTTGCATGCGTCGGAAAAAATCAATTAAAACTACGCGAGGTTATAGTTAGGTGTGCCGTACTTCCGCATTTTGAAGAATTATGGCATATGCGTTGTAGTATCATTTCGCGGCGATCTAGTGTATTGTCTTTGTAGAAGTTCACTGATTCGTAGAATTGCAGCGGTTGAAAACTACCTTGTCCATCCCCCAAGGTCGCCAGCAACTCGCCCATCTCGTGGCGGGCGCGGGCGACGTGATTCAGGTCGATGACGCAGTGCGTGTGCTCGACCTCGACCGCACCGCCGCCGCAAAAACCTTGGCGCGCTGGACAAACCAAGGCTGGCTGCGGCGCGTCCGGCGCGGTGTCTATGTGCCGGTGTCTCTCGACTCCTTGAGCAGTCAGCATGTGATCGACGATCCGTGGGTGCTCGTGCCTGGCCTGTTTGCGCCCGCTTACGTGGGCGGACGCACGGCGGCGGAATACTGGGACTTAACAGAGCAGCTTTTCAACGACATCGTCGTCTTCACCGCTCAGTCCGTGCGTGCGAAGTCTCAACGGCGGCATGGCGTCACCTTCACGCTCAAGCACGTTCAGGAGCGCAAGATATTCGGCGGCAAGCCGGTCTGGCGCGGACGCACGAAAGTCACGGTCTCCGACCTGCAACGCACCGTCGTCGATATGCTCGACGACCCCGCCATCGGCGGTGGCATTCAGCAGGTGGCCGACTGCCTCGGTGAATACTTCAAGCGTAAGGACCGCAACGACCGCTTGCTCATCGAGTACGCCGAGCGGTTGGGCAACGGTGCTGTGTTCAAGCGTCTGGGCTTTCTTGCCGAGCAGCGTAGCGAGAACGCCTTGGCCCAAGCCTGCTTTGGCCACCTCACGAAGGGCACGATCAAGCTCGACCCGTCTCTTGATTGTCCGAAATTGGTCACGCGGTGGCGCATCTGGCTTCCTGCCCACTGGAAGATGGAGGCGCGCGCATGATCGAACGCCGCGAACTCCTCGACATGGCGACCCGCATGTCGCTCACGCCACACGTTGTCGAGAAGGATTACGTGCTGGGCTGGATGCTCGCGGGCATCAGTGCCCACGATGCACTACGCGAGAACTGGATATTCAAGGGCGGCACATGCCTCAAGAAGTGCTTCTTCGAGACCTACCGTTTCTCCGAAGACCTCGACTTCACGCTGACCGATGGCGGCCAAATTGACGAAGGCTTTTTGAAGCAGACGTTTCAGGAGATTGGCGACTGGATTTACGAACGCACCGGCATCGAGTTTCCGGCCGAAAAGCAAGACTTCGACATCTATCAAAATCCGCGCGGCACGATCTCTTGTCAAGGCAAGGTCAGCTATCGCGGTCCGGTGGCCACGCGCGATCTGCCGCGCATCAAGCTCGATTTAACGGCGGACGAACGTATCGTGCTGGCACCCACGCGTGTCGGTGTCTTTCATCCCTACAGCGACGTGCCTGCCGATGGGATCGACGTTCTCGCCTATGCTTATGAGGAATTGTTCGGCGAGAAGGTGCGCGCGCTCGCTGAGCGGACACGCCCGCGCGACCTCTACGATGTCATCAACCTGTTCAGGAACGGTGAGGCGCTCCCTTCGTCTTCCGTGCTACTCGATGTCCTGAGCCAGAAGTGCGAGTTCAAGGGTATCACCGTGCCGGTGCTCTCTGACCTCGTACCGCATCGCGGTGAGCTGCAAAATCTCTGGCAGAACATGCTAGCGCACCAGCTTCCGACGCTGCCGCCATACGAGAGCTTTTGGGACGAACTGCCCGCGTTCTTCGCGTGGCTTGCCGGCGGCGTTGCCCCGCGCATCCCTGCGGCCTACGCGGTTGGCGCGGGTGAAGTCGTGCTGCGCCAGCGCGACCTGCGCCTTCCGGTTTCCGGTCAAGCGCAAGCCATCGTCGAAATCATCCGCTTTGCGGCCGGCAACCGGTTATTGGTGGAGTTGGACTATCAAGGGTCTACACGCCGCATCGAGCCGTACTCGCTGCGCAGCACGCAGGACGGCAACATCGTCCTGCACGCATGGAATACGGACAAGAACGAGCACCGCAGCTATCGCGTCGATCGCATCCAAGGTGCGCGAACCACCAATCAGACCTTCGCGCCGCGCTACGCCGTTGAATTGAGTCCGCAAGGGCCGGTACTGGTCGCGCCATCAGCGGCGCGTCCACAATCCTTCACGCCTCGCGTGACGCCGATCAGAACGACGCGAGCGCCATCAACGCGGTCGAGAAGCGGTGCGGGCTTTGGGCCGCCCGTTTACATCTACCAATGCCCGATCTGTCAGAAGAAATTCCGGCGCGACAAGATGGATGGACGGCTGAACGCCCACAAGAACGATTGGGGCGGCCAATGTTCGGGGCGGACGGGTCATTTGGTTGATACCAAATACTAGGGCGCGCCCTATGGGACAGGCTCTCATTGTTGATCAAACTGCTTAAAAAAGTGCCGCAAAACAATGCTAGGAGCGCGCTCACGCTATCTGGACTTGCAATCTGAACGCGCAGATCGAAGCAGTGAGGCAAAATCAAGCGTGCACCGCCAATGTACGACGCTGGTCCGGGGAGGACGACTTTGAACCTGGCCAGATTCTTCAAAAACCCTCGATTCAATCGCGCACACGACAGGTTTGGCGCCGCAGCGATGCAGCTATTGGATCACCTTGCGGAATGCGCAGCTCGCCTGGATCGGGATTTCGCTCTACGGATTACAACTGTGTAACGAATACCATCTTTTCGCCGCCGGTCTTCGGTGGCACTACACAAGCGTTCCGCTTCGGCGGTCCGACCTGGAGGAGTTGAGTCTGTGACCCCCAAAGACGCCGCCCGGCGCGCGATGGCGCTCACGCACTCCTTCGATCTGGCCATGGCCGGGCTGGCAATGACGCTCGCCCATCTCGCCATGTTCGCGTCGGATCCGAGCATTACGCGCCTGCCCGTTCAGGCCTGGCTGCTGGCGACCAGCACCTTCATGCTGGCGGCCACCTGCGGCCTCGTGATCGGCGGCGTGCACCGCCAGGTCTGGCGCCATATCGGCGCGCCGGATGCGGTCAGGCTGATCCAGGGGATCGCGCTCAGCGTGCTGCTTTACCTGCCGGTGATGGTGGCGCTGAACGGCCGTCTGGTCGATCCCCTGCCGGCGCTGCTGGTGTCCATCACGCTCTGGACCGCCGCCTTGTTTGCAGGACGCATGTTGGCGCGTTACCGCACGACCAACGCGCCGTTCCAGATTTTCCAGCGCCTGCCGCGCCAGAGCCAGCCCGTGCTTCTGGTGGGCGACCCAGGCAGCTGGATCGACGTGCTCCGCCGCCTTGAATCGCCGGCGACCGGCTCAACCGTTCGCGTGCTCGGCCTCATCGAAGTGGATGCCCAGCAGCCCGGCCGGGCCGTGCGGGGCGTACCGATCATGGGCAACCTCGACAATCTCGGCGAAGTCATCGACATCCTCGCCCTGCGCTATGGCAGCGCGCCCTGGGTCGCCGTGACCGGCCCGGCGCGCGAGCGCCGGCAGATGGCGCGCATCCTCGAAATCGCCTCCTCCCACCGCGCCGACATCATGGCGCTCGGCCATGACGAGACCGCACAGA
>JBGSOU010000004.1:0-1651 GCA_041739025.1 Hyphomonas sp. | reverse complement strand
CGGCGCCTTCGCCGCGCCAGCCCGGCGGGTCTTCAATCGCCTTGCCGCCGGCCGAGACACCGGCTGAATGCCAGGCATCGGCCTGCGCGGTATCGGCCATCGCAAAGCCGATGGTCATGCCGTTGCCGCTGGTTGCGGGCGCGCCATCGATCGGCGGGGTGACGAGAAACACGCCGCCATTGTGCAGGTAGACGAGCCGGCCCTTCGGATCGGTAATGCCCGGCTTGCCGCCGGTCGCCGTGAACAGGGCGTCATAGAACGCCTTCGATTTCGCGATGTCGTTCGAGCCGACCATCATGTGACTGTACATTTTCAGTTCCTCCAAAAAACTCAGATTAAAAAACCACCACGCTCCGGATGCTCTTGCCCTCGTGCATCAGGTCGAACGCGTCGTTGATCTTGTCGAGCGTCATCACGTGGGTAATCATCGGGTCGATCTCGATCTTGCCGTTCATGTACCAGTCAACGATCTTCGGCACATCGGTGCGCCCCTTTGCGCCGCCGAAGGCCGTGCCGCGCCAGTTGCGCCCGGTCACCAGCTGGAACGGCCGTGTACTGATTTCCTTGCCGGATTCGGCGACGCCGATGATCACGCTGGTGCCCCAGCCGCGATGGCAGCATTCCAGCGCCTGGCGCATCACGGTGGTGTTGCCCGTGCAATCGAACGAATAGTCCGCCCCGCCGCCGGTCAGCTCCACGATATGGGCCACCACGTCCTTGACGTCCTTCGGGTTGACAAAATGCGTCATGCCGAACTTGCGGCCCCATTCCTCCTTGGACGGATTGATGTCGACGCCGACAATCATGTCCGCCCCCGCCATCCGCGCGCCCTGGATCACGTTGAGGCCAATGCCGCCAAGCCCGAACACGACGACATTCTCGCCGACCTGAACCTTGGCGGTATTGACGACTGCGCCGACGCCCGTCGTGACGCCGCAGCCGACATAGCAGGCCTTGTCGAAGGGCGCGTCCTCGCGGATTTTCGCAACCGCAATTTCCGGCAGCACGGTGAAGTTCGAGAAGGTCGAGCAGCCCATGTAATGGTAGACGGTCTGGCCCTTGTAGCTGAACCGGCTTGTGCCGTCCGGCATCAGGCCCTTGCCTTGCGTGGCGCGGATCGCGGTGCAGAGGTTTGTCTTGCCCGACAGGCAGCTTTTGCACTGGCGGCATTCCGGCGTGTAGAGCGGGATCACGTGGTCGCCCGGCTTCACGCTGGTCACGCCCGCGCCGACCTCGCGCACGATGCCGGCGCCTTCATGGCCCAGCACGCTGGGGAAGATGCCTTCGGAATCCAGCCCGTCCAGCGTGTAGGCATCGGTATGGCAGATGCCCGTCGCCATGATCTCCACGAGCACTTCGCCCGCCTTTGGCCCCTCCAGATCCAGCTCGACGATTTCGAGCGGTTTCTTGGCCTCGAAGGCGACGGCGGCGCGTGTTTTCATGGGGGAGGACTCCTTGCTTTGCCCCTACCTAGAGCGATGCGCCGCAGGAATCCACCTCATGCCGCTCCGTAGAGCCCGGGCCTTGACTATCGTTTGATATCAAATAAAAAGGTTTGGCATCAAACCAAATGGAGACGGCTCATGGCATCCCGGCGCGGCATTCTGAAACTCATCGGCGGCGGCGTGGTGCTCGCGGCGGCCGGGGCGGG
>JBGSOU010000003.1:0-2266 GCA_041739025.1 Hyphomonas sp. | reverse complement strand
GAGACGGGCCGGGTGCGGAACCTGCGCGCCGAGGGCAGCTTTCACGGGCTCGGGCGCTGCGGCCAGAAGCGGCGTGTTGAAGATGCCCGGCAGGATCGTGTTGACACGGATGAAGTCCCGGCTGAGGTCGCGGGCGATGGGGAGCGTCATGCCGACCACGCCGCCCTTGGAAGCGGAATAGGCCGCCTGGCCGATCTGGCCATCTTCCGCAGCCACCGAAGCGGTGTTGACGATCGCGCCGCGCTCGCCGTCGATCGGGTCGAGGGTCAGCATGCCGGCGGCGGATTTCGCGATGCAGCGGAAGGTGCCGACGAGGTTGATCTGGACAATCAGGTTGAACTTGTCGAGCGGGAAGTGGCTGATCTCGCCGGTCGCCTTGTCGCGGCTGGCGGTCTTGATGGCGTTGCCGGTGCCGGCGCAGTTGACCAGGATCCGCTCCTGGCCGATGGCGGCGCGCGACTTGGCGAAGCCGGCATCCACCGAGGCATCGTCGGTCACGTTGACGTTACAGAACACGCCGCCGAGTTCCTTGGCGAGGGCTTCGCCCTTTTCGGCGTTGAGGTCGAACAGGGCGACCTTGACGCCGTAGCTGGCAAGTTTGCGGGCGGTGGCAGCGCCGAGGCCCGAGGCGCCGCCGGTGATGACAGCGGAGATGTTCGAATTGAGTTCCATGGGCGAAGCCCTCCTTGTAATGTGGTATTGCTTTCAGTGGTGACGGCACTGAACTATAATACCCCTAGGAGAGCGCAATGTCTGACGCAGCGGAAATCATCAATACGGTGAAGGGTGAAGACGGCGTGTATCTGCCCAAGACGATCCAGCGCAACGAGCGCAAGGCGCGCGGCGTGATCCCCAAGCTGCTGCGCTTTGCGGGCCAGATTCCGTTTGCCGATGATCTCGCCAGTGCCTATTTCGCCGCGCGCGACCCGTTGACGCCGATCAAGGCCAAGGCGGTGCTTTTCGCCGCAGGGGCCTATTTCGTGATGCCGGTCGATATGGTGCCGGACGTGCTCGCCGGTCTCGGCTTCACCGATGACGCCACCGTGCTCGCCACCGCGCTGGCCGTGGTCGGCATGCACGTGAAGGACCGCCACCGGGCCCTCGCCCGCAAGGTGCTGCGCCTGCCCGAACCGGTCAGGGACGCGCCCTGAGCGCGCCTACCGTCTGGGCCGCGTTCGCGACCGCCAGCCTGGCGGCGCTGGCCTATGGCCTTGTCTACAGCTTCCGGGGTGAAGGCGCGGGCCGCGCCCTCTTGAAAGTGTCCGGCATTGTCATCCTGGCGTTGATCGCTTTCGCGGCGGGCGGGCCCTGGTTGCTCTGGGCGGCGCTGGCCGCTTCGGCGGTGGGCGACCTGTTCCTCGCGGGAAAGCCGGAACGCTGGCTGCTGCCGGGCATGGGCGCCTTCTTCCTGGCGCACGTCTTCTACGTGATCCTGTTCTGGCAATTGGGGGAGGGCGCGGACGGCACCCTGCCGGTCAAGATCGGCCAGCTTGTCCTCGTGCTCGCCGGCGCCGCGTACATCCGCTGGCTCGCGCCTTGGCTTGGCCAGATGCGCCTGCCGGTCTTTGCCTATGGCGCCGTGATCCTGGTGATGGGCGCCGCCGCGATCGCGCTGCCGGGCGAATGGCGTCTCGTCACGCTCGGCGCGCTGATGTTCATCGCCTCGGACGCCATCCTCGCCCACCAGCTGTTCTGCCGCAAACCGGAGGCCCCGCCGAACAAGCCGGCCTCTTATGCCGTCTGGTTCCTGTATTTCTTCGGCCAGGCCGCCATCACCTGGGGCCTGCTGCATCCGGCCGCCTAGGCCGGCTTGTCGCCGTTGATCGTCGCGCGCCGCATGTGGCGGCGGTGGCCGGGATAGTCGTTCAGCGCGTAATGCCAGGTGCAGCGATTGTCCCACATCGTCACGTCGCCGGCCTGCCAGCGCACGCGGCAGGTGAAGCGTTCCTCGCGCGAATGGGTGAACAGGTAATCGAGCAGGGGTTTGCTGTCGCGCGTTGACCAGCCGGCAAAGCGCAGCGTGAAGGCCGGGTTCACGTAAAGCCCCTTGCGCCCGGTTTCCGGATGGGTGCGCACGACGGGGTGTTCGTATTCCGGGGCGGTCTCGATCTCGGCCGACTGCATCGACTTGCGCTTCTGGGCGGACGCTCCGTGCACGCCATACTCGCGCGCCGCCGAATGCACCGCCTTCAGCCCGGCGAGGGTCTCCTTCAGGCCGGGGGAAAGCGCGTCATAGGCGGCCTGCTGGTCGGCAAACAGCGTGTCC
>JBGSOU010000001.1:0-7973 GCA_041739025.1 Hyphomonas sp. | reverse complement strand
GCACCGTGTCGGCGCCCCAGCTGTGCCCGATCAGCGCGAGGGCGTGGCCGGCGGCCGCGAGCTCGGCCGCGAGCAGTTTTGCAGCGGTGATCTTCCAGTGGGGCAGGTATTCGACGCGCCGCGTGCGCCCCATCCTGGTCTTGCGTCCGTCCGCATAGGACAGGACAAGGCGGGAGCTTTCGTCTCCCGCCCCGCCAATGTAAATCTCCGCCGGCGGTCTATTCCGTGTAGCGATAGCCGACGCCGTAGAGGGTTTCGATGGCATCAAACTCATCGGTCACTTCGCGGAATTTCTTGCGCAGCCGTTTGATGTGGCTGTCGATGGTGCGGTCGTCGACATAGATCTGGTCGTCATAGGCGGCGTCCATCAGCTGGTCGCGGCTTTTGACATAGCCGGGGCGGGTGGCGAGGGCCTGCAGGATCAGGAATTCGGTGACCGTCAGGCGCACCTGCTTGCCGTCCCAGGTGCAGGCATGGCGGTTGGGATCCAGCACCAGCTTGCCGCGCACGATGGGTTTGGAATCGCCTTCCTCGGGGCCGGCGACGCCGCCGCGCGCCCGGCGGAGCACCGCTTTCACTCGCTCGGCCAACAGGCGGTTCGAACAAGGTTTGCGCACGAAATCATCGGCGCCGATGTTGAAGCCGATCACCTCGTCGATCTCCTCGTCTTTCGAGGTGAGGAAGATGACCGGCAGTTCGGACGTCTGGCGCAGGCGGCGCAGCAGCTCCATCCCGTCCATCTTCGGCATTTTCACATCGAGGATGGCGATGTCGGGCGGCGACTCCGTGAGGCCGGGCAGGGCCGACTCGCCGTCATGGTAGGTGCGCACCTGATAGCCTTCGGCTTCGAAGAACATCTTGAGCGAGGCCACGATGTTTTCGTCGTCATCCACCAGAGCCAGAGTCGTCATCGCCTTGTCCTTTTCCGCCAGCCGGAAGCTTGCATGCGCTTCGGTCTGCTTTGCAGATGGTTCAATCACAGCTCGGTTCATTTCAAAAGCCCTCCAGTGGTGGAGCCTCAACAAAATCAACGGAGTGCGGCGGGCGTTTGCGCGGATTGCGTCGCTTTCGCGATTCATTGCGGCAGATTGCGCCGCAAGTGTGAAGGTTTGAATGCCGCACGCCCTCTCCGCGGGGGGCCGGTTGCATTGTTGGGAGAGTGACACTTGCCAAACTGCGCACCATCCTCGCTCCCCGCGCGAAGCCTGGGGCGGGTCAGGGTGGGGCACTTCAGAAGACCGTCAATGCGCTGCGGCCCAGGTCTTTGCGGCTTTCGCTTCGACTTCCAAAGGCACCGAAAGCTTCAGAGCCGGGCCGTCGGCCGAGCTCATGGTTTTGCGGGCGACCGCGATCAGGTCCTGCGCCTCGGCCTCCGGGCATTCGAACACAAGTTCGTCATGCACCTGAAGCAACATCCGCGCCTTGAGGCCGGCGCTGGCGAGCGCCTCCGGCATGCGGATCATGGCGCGCTTGATGATGTCGGCGGCGGTGCCCTGCAGGGGCGCGTTGATCGCCTGGCGCTCGGCGAAGGCGCGGGCGGGTCCCTTGGCCTTCATGTCCGGCAGGTTGATCTTGCGGCCAAACGCCGTGCGCACGAAACCGGTTTCATGGGCGAAGGCCTTGGTGTCGTCCATGAACTGCCGAATGCCCGGAAAGCGCTTGAAGTATTCCTTGATATAAGCCGCCGCCTCGCCCTGCGGGATGCCCAGCTGGCGGGCCAGGCCGAAGCCCGAGATGCCGTAGATTATGCCAAAATTGATCGCCTTGGCCTGGCGCCGCACCATCGGGTCCATGCCTTCGATGGGCACGCCGAACATCTCGCTGGCGGTCATCGCGTGGATGTCGAGCCCGTCCTTGAAGGCCTGCTTCAGCGCGGGGATGTCGGCCATGTGCGCAAGGATGCGCAGCTCGATTTGCGAATAGTCCGCCGAGACGAGCACATTGCCCTCCTCGGCGATGAAGGCTTCGCGGATCTTGCGGCCTTCTTCCGTCCGTACAGGGATGTTCTGCAGGTTCGGATCGGTGGACGAAAGACGCCCGGTCTGCGCGCCGGCCATCATGTAGCTGGTATGGACGCGGCCCGTCTCCGGCTTGATCGCGGCCTGCAGCGCCTCGGTATAGGTCGAGCGCAGCTTCGACAGCATCCGCCAGTCGACGATCGTGCGGGGCAGGGCGTGGCCTTCCTCGGCGAGGCCTTCCAGCACATCCGCGTCGGTCACCCAGGCGCCGGTCTTGGTTTTCTTGCCGCCTGGAATATTCATCTCGTCAAACAGGATTTCGCCGAGTTGTTTGGGCGAGCCGATGTTGAACGCGCGCCCCGCCTGTTCGTGCGCCTGCGCTTCAAGGCTCGCCATGCGCTGCATGAAATCGGCGGAGAGGCGCGACAGCATCTGCCGGTCGACCTTTATGCCGGCCTGTTCCATCGCCGCGAGCACGGGCACCAGCGGGCGCTCCAGCGTTTCGTAAACTGCCGTTACCTGTTCCGTCCGCAGCCGGGGTTTCAGGACCTGCCAGAGGCGCAGCGTCACGTCGGCGTCTTCGGCAGCATACTCGGTCGCCTTGTCGAGCGCGATCTGGCCGAACGTCTTCTGCGTTTTGCCGGTGCCGGCGACGTCCTTGAACGAGATCGGCTTGTGGCCGAGATAGCGCTCCGAGAGTTCGTCCATGCCGTGATTGTGGATGCCGGCATTCAGTGCGAACGAGATCAGCATGGTGTCGTCCACCGGCGCCACCTGAATGGCGTGGCGCTTGAAGACGCTGAGATCATACTTGATGTTCTGGCCGATCTTCAGGGTCGCGGCATCTTCCAGCATCGGCTTCAGCGCCTTGATCGCCTCGGCCATCCGGATCTGGCGCGGCGGGTCGGCGCCGAACATGTCGCCATCGCCCTTCGAGTCCGGATCGACATGCGCGAGCGGGATGTAGCAGGCCTCGCCCGGTGCCAGCGCCAGCGACACGCCGACCAATCCTCCGCCTACGGAGTCCAGAGCGTCGGTTTCTGTGTCGACCGCGACCCAGCCCTGCGCCATTGCACGGGCCACCCAGTCTTCCAGCGTCTTCAGGTCGCGAATGCAGACATAGGCGGCGCGGTTGATTGCGGCGGCTTCGGGGGCCGCGATTTCAATCGCGCCTTCCTTCTCCATCTGCTCGCGCACCCGGCGCGTGATGGTGCGAAACTCCATTTCCTCAAGAAAGGCGAGCAGTGTTTTCGGATCGGGATCCTGCACCGCCAGATCTTCCAGCGTCACGGTGACCGGAACCGTGTCCATCAATGTCACCAGCTGTTTCGAGATGCGCACCTGGTCTGCATACGCGATCAGCGTCTCGCGCCGTTTCGGCTGCTTGATCTCGCCGGCACGGTCCAGCAGCGCTTCGACGCTGCCGAACTCGGTCATCAATTGCGCGGCCGTCTTGATGCCGATGCCGGGCGCGCCGGGCACGTTGTCCACACTGTCGCCCGCCAGCGATTGGACATCGACGACCAGTTCCGGCCCGACGCCGAACTTCTCGACCACGTCTTCGCGGCCGAGCAGCTTGTTCTTCATCGGATCGAGCATCAGCACCCGGCCGGAGACCAGCTGCATCAGGTCCTTGTCCGAGGAGACGATGGTGACGCGCGCGCCCTTGGCTTCGGCCTGGCGCGCATAGGTGGCGATCAGGTCATCGGCCTCGTAGCCCGTAAGTTCGATGGCGTGCGCGGCAAACGCTTCCGAAGCGCGCCGCACCAGCGGAAACTGCGGGACGAGTTCTTCCGGCGCCGGCGGGCGCTGCGCCTTGTAGAGCGGGTAGAGTTCATTGCGGAACGTGTGTCCCGAGGCGTCGAAGATGCACGCGAAATGGGTCGGCCGTTCGGCGCCTTTCAGGTCTTCCAGCAGCTTGAACAGCATGTTGCAGAAGCCCGAGACCGCGCCGATCGGCAAGCCGTCGGACTGGCGCGTCAGCGGGGGCAGGGCATGGAACGCGCGGAAGATATAGGCGCTCGCATCGATCAGGTAGAGGTGGCTTTTTTCGGTGACGGGGGCCGTGGCCATGAGCGATTCCTCTGTGCTGGAGAGGGTTTAGCCGTTGCGTGCGGGCGCGTCACCCTGAGCCCGCGCCTTGGGCGGTGGATTAAACGACCGTCATGTGCACCGGATTCTCCTTTGCGGGGAAAAGAACTGTGTTAGAAATGAGGCATGCAACGTGACCTCGCCTTCGAAGAAGCCGTGGCCCTCACTCCGGCGGTGCAGAAGCCCGCGCTCAAGGCGCCCTGGCATCTCTACCTGATCGGCACAGCCGCCGTGCTGTGGAGCGCGATCAACGTGTTCGATTTTCTCGCAACGCTGACCCAGTTCGGGCCGTACATGGACCGTTTCCCGGACGCGGCGCGCCAGTATTGGGAAACCCAGCCGGCTGGCGTGTTCGTGGTCTGGGCGCTGTCGGTCTTCTCGTCCCTGATCGGTTCGGTGATGCTGGTCCGGCGTCAGGCGCTGGCGGTGCGGGTGCTCGGGGTGTCCGCCATTTCGACGATCCTCGCGATGGCACTCAGCTATTCGCGCCAGGCGCCGGATTATGATGCAACGCGGGTGTTTGCGGTGTGCATCATTGTCGTCTCGCTGCTCATCCTCAACTACGCGTATCATCTGGGCAAGCGCGGCGCCCTGCGCTGAGCCTGCGGCGCGCCGGATTGGTCATCCGGGCAAACCGGCGTAGGCTGGCCCTCTCTTGGGAGGGAGACACACATGACAGAACAAACCGCGCCGGACGCCGTGAAACCGGGTTGGCATATCTGGCTGGCCGGCGGTCTCGGCCTGTTGTGGAACGGCTTCGGCTGTTTCGACTACATCATGACCGTGACCCGCAATGCCGCCTATCTCGAGCCCTATCCGAAGGAGATGCTCGACTACTGGTTCGCCATGCCATGGTGGATGTTCGGCCTGTGGGCGGTGGGCGTGTTCGGCGCCTTTCTGGCCAGCGCGGCGCTGCTGATGAAGCGTGAAGCGGCGGTGACCCTGTTCGCGGCATCATTCATTGCATCGATGATCAGCTTCATTACCGGCGCGATGGACCAGAACGCCCCCAAGATGGAAGGGCAGGACTTCTTTCCCTGGCTGATCATGGGCCTGGGCTTCGGTTTCCTCGCCTATTCCTACTGGCAGATGAAGCGCGGCGCCTTGCGTTGACCTGAATTCGCTCTAGCGTCCTTCCAAACAATCGGGAGGACGCCATGACCAACGAAATGAACAAGACCTGGGTGCTGCGGAAACGTCCGGTGGGCGACATCAAGCCCGGCGACCTCGAACTGGTGGAAAGCGCGCTGACGCCGCTCGCGGAGGGCGAAGTGCGCGCCCGGACGATCTACCTCTCGCTCGATCCGACGAACCGCATCTGGATGAGCGACATGGACGCCTACCTGCCGCCCGTGCAGATCGGCGATCCGATGCGTGGCGGCGGTCTCAGCATCATCACCGAGAGCCGGTTCGACGGCCTGTCTCCCGGCGACATCGTCAACACGGGCCTTTCGGGCTGGGCGATCTACAACACGTTGCCCGGCGCGTCATTGGCGAAGCTGCCAAGGCTGCCGGGTGTTCCGCTCACGGCCTATATGGGCCCGCTCGGCGCCACCGGCATGACCGCCTATTTCGGCTTGATGGACATTGCAAAGCCCAAGGCTGGCGAGACGGTCGTCGTGTCGGCGGCGGCGGGCGCGGTCGGTTCGATGGTTGGCCAGATCGCGAAGATCCAGGGCTGCCGCGTGGTCGGCATTGCGGGCGGCGCGGACAAGTGCCGCTGGCTCACCGAAGTCGCAGGTTTCGACGCCGCGATCGACTACAAGAACGAGGATGTCGGCCAGGCGCTCGACCGGCATTGCCCCAAGGGCATCGACATCAACTTCGAGAATGTCGGCGGCAAGATCATGGACGCCGTGATGGCGCGACTGAACGACTTCTCGCGGATGCCCCTGTGCGGCCTGATCTCGACCTATAACGATACCGCCCCGGCGCCAGGTCCGTATAACTTCGCCAACCTCTTGATGCGCCGCACGCTGGTGAAGGGCTTTATCGTGATCGACTATTTCCCGCGCTTCCCGGAAGGCATCCAGCAGATGGCGATGTGGCTGATGGACGGAAAGCTGAAATTCGAGACGGACATCGTGGACGGCTTCGAGAACGCCCCCTCCAGCCTCTCGCGCCTCTTCGAAGGCAAGAATCTGGGCAAACTCGTCGTCAAGGTGAGCGAGGAGCCGTCTTAGCCCCGGTTCAGCTTGCATTCAGCCGGGCGCTCTTCATGATGACCTCAATGGAATCGGGTGTCTGGGGTCGGGTCATGATGAAACGGGTTGGCGCCGGGGCTCGCGTCTGGCTTGCCGGGGCCGGGGTTCTGGCGCTGGCGGGCTGCACGACGTCGGATCTCGAGGCGTTCGCGGCAGGCCTCAACATGGCTGCCGATGACATGGCCGTCACCCTGACGATGGTGCCGGCCTATGGCTGCGATTTCAACGCGCAAGGCTATCTGGTCTGCGATGAGACCGGCGACGGCTATGCGGACCGGTACGGCGATCCGACGATTGACTATGCACCTGCCTATTATGCGGCGCCGGCCACGCGCATCAACGATTATGGCGAGGCCTTCCAGTATGATGCAGGCTGCGATTGCTGGCTGCGCGAACCGTCGCTGGACACCTATCCGAAGTAAGACGGCCGGGTCCGCTCAGCAGCGCATCTTGCGTCCACGCTCCGGATTTGTACTTATGCAGACAGGAATTCGTAGCCCGGGAGTCCGCCATGCGCTTGCAGCTTCGGTTGGGATTGATGTGCCTGCTCGCGGCGCTCTGCGCCGGAACGGGGCAGGCGCAATCGGACGAGGCCATCGCGCCCGGCGGGTATGAGGACTGGGCCGTGGGCATTCTTGCCGCTGACTGGCGCGACGGCGCCGGTGCGCCCATCGAAGCCTTCGACAATGCCCGCCGCGCGCTCGCCGAAGGGTTTGAAGCGGTGGGCTTCAAGGCGGAAAACATCTCGAACCTGTCGCTGCGGCCCAATGCTCAAAACGGCCGGTCGCTGGCTTCCGACATTGCCTTTGCCGCCTTCGGGTCGAAGGCCCAGGCGGCCAAGGCGGGGTGCCTCTTCTATTTCACGTCTCATGGCTCGCCGGACGGCATGGTGCTCGGGCGCGAAGGCCTGTTGACCCCCTCGCGGCTTGCCGGTCTGGTCGATCAGTGGTGCGGCACCCGGCCGACGGTGGTAGTGGTGTCGGCCTGCTATTCCGGCGGTTTCGTGCCCGCGCTCTCGGCGCCAAACCGGATGATCATGACGGCGGCGCGCCCGGATCGTTCGTCCTTCGGTTGCGCAGCGGGGGCTGAGTATCCGTATTTTGATGCCTGCATTCTGGAATCCCTTCCGAGTGCGGACGACTTTGTAGACCTTGCGAGCCGGGCGCGCCGCTGCGTGGCTCAGCGTGAGACCGCCGAACAGCTATGGCCGCCGTCTGCACCGCTGACGGAAGTCGGCGCCGATGTAGAAGACATGTTCATTCTGAAGAATTTCGAGCGCCCGTCACCGGAATAGGCGGCCGAAACGTCAGCCTGCGGACAAGGCGGCGAAGGCAGCGTCCAGGTCGGCTTTGAGGTCGCGCGTCGCTTCGAGTCCGATGTGCAGACGCAGCAGCGGTCCTGCGCGGCCCTCGGTCCAGCTGCCTTTCATGCGGGTCAGCTGCTGGTCGCAAGGGATGATCAGGCTTTCAAATCCGCCCCAGGAGAAACCGAGCCCGAAGAGGGAGAGCGCGCCAAAGAAACGCTCCATGCCGCCCTCCGGCACGGCGTTGAGGATGATGCCGAACAGGCCGTTGGATCCGGTGAAATCGCGCTGCCAGAGCGCATGATCGGGATGGCCCGGCAGTGCGGGATGCAGCACGTCCGAGACTTCAGGCCGGGCGGCCAGCCAGTGCGCCATCTCGAGGCCCGAGGCCTGATGCGCCCGCAGCCGGGTCGCCAG
>JBGSOU010000601.1:0-9785 GCA_041739025.1 Hyphomonas sp. | reverse complement strand
GGCGGTGGTTGCCGCGTTCGAGGCGGCGGGCCTGCTCGAGCGGATCGAGGACCTGAAGATCGAGCAGCCGTTCGGCGACCGGTCGGGCGTCGTGATCGAGCCGTGGATGACGGATCAATGGTATGTCGATGCGGCGACGCTGGCAAAGCCGGCGCGCGCGGCGGTCGAGGACGGGCGCACGCGCTTCGTGCCGGAGAACTGGTCGAAGACGTATTTCAACTGGATGGACAATATCCAGCCCTGGTGCGTGAGCCGGCAGCTCTGGTGGGGGCACAGGATTCCAGCGTGGTATGGCCCCGCGATGACGACCGAACCGGACGGAAACGGCGGGCATCAGGCAGCGGTCGACCATTCGGGAAACACGCCGGGCAAGTTCTTCGTTGCCGCAACCGAAGCCGACGCAGTGGCGCAAGCGGCGGCGTTCTATCGCCGGCCAGTGAAGACCGCAGCCGACCGCGACGCGGCGCGCAGCGCGATGCTGGCGGGCGATCATGAGACCGCGATATATCTGTATCAGGACGAAGACGTTCTCGACACCTGGTTTTCATCGGCACTGTGGCCCTTCTCGACGCAGGGATGGCCGGAAAATACCGAGGCGCTGAAGACGTTCTATCCGACGAGCACGCTGGTTACGGCGTTCGACATCATCGTCTTCTGGGTCGCCCGGATGATGATGATGGGGCTGGAATTCACCAAGGAAGCTCCGTTCAAGGATGTTTACATCCACGCCCTCGTTCTCGACGAGAAGGGGCAGAAAATGTCAAAGTCCAAGGGCAACGCGATGGACCCGCTGGAACTCGTGGACGAGTTCGGCGCCGACGCGCTGCGCTTCACGATGGCGGCGATGGCGGCTCAGGGGCGCAACATCCGCCTGTCAAAGCAGCGCGTCGAAGGCTACCGGAACTTCTCGACGAAACTGTGGAACGCCGCGCGCTTTGCGGAAATGAACGAGTGCGGCGCGCCGGGTGAATTTGATCCGTGCTCAGCCGAACGGCCGGTCAACCAGTGGATCCTCAGCGAACTCGCCGACTGTGTCGCCGATGTCACCAAGGGCATCGAGGAGTACCGCTTCAACGAAGCGGCCGGCGCGCTCTACAAGTTCATCTGGAACACGCTCTGCGACTGGTACCTCGAGCTGATCAAGCCCCTGCTGATGGGGATGGATGACGCGGCGAAGGCGGAAACGCGCGCGGTGTGCGGCTATGTGCTCGACGAGTCCCTGAAACTGCTGCACCCGTTCATGCCGTTCGTGACCGAGGAGTTGTGGGAACGCCGGGCGCCGGGCCGCGCCGATGCAGAGGGCTTCCTGATGCTGCAATCCTGGCCGGGCGTCACCGAATTCGGCAATGCCGCCGCGACCGAGGAGATCGAGTGGCTGATCGAAATGATCTCGGAAATCCGATCGCTGCGCAACGATCTTGGCGTGCCCGCAGGGGCGAAAGTTCCGCTGACGCTGGTCAATCCGTCGAACATCGATGCTGCGCGCCTTGAACGCCATGACGAGGTGCTGCGCCGCATGGCCCGTCTCGACGATACGGGCACCTCGCCCAGCCTGCCGGCGGGCGCCGTCTCGACGATGGTTGGCGGATCCGTAGTCGCGCTGCGCATCGCCGACCTGATCGACATCGGCGAGGCCCAGAAGCGCCTCGACAAGGAAGTGGCCCAGCTCGAGAAGGACATTCTCGCGACGGAGAAGAAGCTGGCGAATGCCGACTTTGTCGCGCGGGCGCCGGAAGAGATCGTCGAGGAGAACCGCGACCGGGTGAAAGACTGGACGCAGCGCCGCGACAAACTCAAAGCCGCACGTACGGCGCTGGCAGGGATTTCGTGAACAAGGGGGCTGCAGGCGGCGCTTCTCGGGTAAAGATCGCCCTTTGCACCGCTGAATAAGGCCTTTTCCGGAAGGAATTTGCGCGCTAGGCCCTTTCGGGAACACCGAACGGGAATGCGCTGCAATGACCAAGACCTGGGATAAATCCCGCCTGCCCTCTCGCCATGTGACGGAAGGCCCCGAACGGGCGCCGCATCGTAGCTATTATTACGCGATGGGTCTGTCGACCAAGGACATCAAGAAGCCGTTCGTCGGCGTGGCGTCCTGCTGGAACGAGGCCGCGCCCTGCAACACGGCCCTGATGCGCCAGGCGCATGCCGCCAGCCAGGGCGTCAAGGCAGCGGACGGCACGCCGCGCGAATTCTGCACCATCACGGTCACCGATGGCATCGCGATGGGCCATGAAGGCATGCGCTCGTCACTGGTCAGCCGCGAAGTGATCGCGGACTCGGTCGAACTCACCATGCGCGGCCATTCCTATGACGCGCTCGTCGGCGTGGCGGGCTGCGACAAATCCCTTCCTGGCATGATGATGGCGATGCTGCGGCTCAACGTGCCGTCGGTCTTCATCTATGGCGGCTCGATCATGCCCGGCCATTTCGAAGGCAAGGACATCACGGTGATGGACGTGTTCGAAGCGGTCGGCGCGCATGCCGCCGGTTCGAACGACATGACGGAAGCCAAGCTGCACGCGATCGAGAAGCTCGCCTGCCCCGGCGACGGCGCCTGCGGCGGCCAGTTCACCGCCAACACGATGGCCTGCGTCTCGGAAGCGATTGGTCTGGCGCTGCCCCTGTCCTCGGCCCTGCCCGCCCCCAATCTGGACCGCGACGCCTATTGCGTGGAAAGCGGCAAGGCGGTGATGCACCTGATCGAGAAAAACATCCGCCCACGGGATATCTGCACGCGCGAGGCGTTCGAGAACGCCGCCGTGGTCGTGGCCGCCACGGGCGGGTCGACCAATGCGGCGCTGCACCTGCCGGCGATGGCGCACGAATGCGGCGTCCAGTTTGACCTGAAGGACGTGGCCGAGATCTTCGCGAAGACGCCCTATATCGTCAGCCTGAAACCGGGCGGCGACTATGTCGCGAAGGATTTCGGCGAGGCAGGCGGCGTGCCGATGCTGCTCCGGACGCTGTATGACGCGGGTCTCATCCACGGCGATTGCATGACGGTGACCGGCAAGACGGTCGCGGAGAACATCAAGGACGTGGTCTTCAACAAGAACCAGAAAGTCATCCGCGAGGCCCATGATCCGATTTCACCGAATGGCGGCGTGGTGGGTCTTTGGGGCTCGCTTGCCCCGAACGGCGCCATCGTGAAGGTCGCAGGGCTGCAGAACCTGACCTTCTCCGGGCCGGCCCGCGTGTTCGATGGCGAAGCGGCCTGCTTCAAGGCCGTGTCCGAACGCGCCTACAAGGAAGGCGAAGTTCTGGTCATCCGCTATGAAGGGCCCAAAGGGGGTCCCGGCATGCGCGAGATGCTGTCGACCACGGCGGCGCTGTACGGTCAGGGCATGGGCGACAAGGTGGCGCTGATCACCGACGGGCGATTCTCCGGCGCGACGCGCGGCTTCTGCGTTGGCCATGTGGGCCCCGAAGCGGCCGAGGGCGGCCCCATCGGCTTGCTCAAGGACGGCGACATCATCACGCTGGACGCCATCAAGGGCACCATCGACGTGCGCATGACCCCGGCAGAGATGGCCGACCGCAAGCGCGAATGGACGCCGCGCCAGACGATGTACGGTTCCGGCGCCCTGCAGAAGTTCGCCAAGCTGGTCGGACCGGCGCACGAAGGCGCCGTGACCCATCCGGGCTTCGAGGGCGAACGCCACGTCTACGCCGATATCTGAGCCACGCCGCGCGAAGCCCTTTCAGTCTTCGGAAGCGGCCTTTAAGCTGGGCGCACGCTGCAGACGGGGGAATCGGGCATGAGTGAACGCGATGAGGGCCAAGGGTCCGGCGCCGGCCTGACCCTGGGCGACCTTCCAGCGGAGTTTGCGGAATTCGGCCGCATTTATGAGACCGATATCCGCCCGAACCTGATCGCGCGCGAGGCCGAACGGGTGGCCGCCGCGAAGAAGGCGATCCAGACGCGCTGGGCCGGAGGCTTCATCATTGCGGCCGGCGCTCTTCTTGGTCTTGTCGTGTTCAAAGCACCGGTCGTGTCGATCGTGATCGCCATCCTCGGCTTTGGCGTCATCGGCTGGGGCAACATGGGCATCTCGCGCCTCGCCGGGGAAGCCAAGACGCTGATCGTCGAACCGATCGCCAGCAAGCTGAACCTGTATTTCACGGCCGCGCCCGGTGCCTGCGAGTCGATCTTCCGGCACAAGGAAGTCGGCGTAGTGCCCGGCTGGGACCGGTCGAAATACGAAGACCTTGTCACCGGGCGGAGGGGCCAGGTCGACTTCGAACTGTTCGAGGCCCACCTCGAAGAGCGGCGGACCACCACGGACTCCAAGGGACGTACACAGACGACCTGGGTGACCGTGTTCAAAGGCCAATGCCTGCGCCTTGATTTTCACAAGACCTTTTACGGCCGCACGCTGATCACGCGCGATGCCGGCTTCTTCAACCGTTTCGGCGGCGGAAAAGGCCTGCAACGGGCGGCGCTGGAAGATCCGAAGTTCGAAAAGATCTTCGAGGTCTACACAACCGATCAGGTGGAGAGCCGCTATCTCCTGACACCCGACCTGATGCAGAAGCTGGTCGATCTCGAAGAGGTTTTCCGGGGCGGAAAGTTGAAAGCCGCGTTCGATGGCGGCGAGATGTTCATCACGGTTCAGGGCGGAAACCTGTTCGAACCGGGGTCGATGTTCAAGCCGCTCGACAGTGCAGACCGGGTGCATGAATTGCTGAAGGACTTCTCGGCCGTCTTCCAGTTGATCGATGCGGTGACGGCGGGACGCAGCCGCATGCCGCCACCTGCCGCGCCGGGGAGCTGACCCGTCACGCCATCATTCACGCTGGCTTCATGATGCCGCCGGATAATTGCCGCAGTCCTCCGCGAAAGTCGGCGTCATGCTGCGCAATGTGTTTCTCTTCACGGCCTTTACCCTGGCGCTGGCCGGGCCGGCCTCGGCGAATGGCACGCCCGATCTTGCCGCCTGCAAAGCGATGCAGGCGACGCTCGTCCCCCGGCAGACGGAAATCACCGGACTTGCGGCGCAGCGCGATGCGGCCGCCATGTCGGTCGAGGAGACGGGACAGGCCTGGGAGGATGTCGAAATCCACCGGTTGATCTCGGGCGGTCACGCCGCAGCTGCCGATGCCGGCAAGGCCGCCTACGACGCCGCCCGCCAGAAACTCGCCCGTGACGAGATGGCCCTGCAGGCTGCGCTGAAACAGTTCAACGCCGAATTTGCCGTCTTCAATGCCCGGTGCAGCCCCAAGGGCTAAGCCTCCGGATCGGGTCAGGGCGTGACAATCGGGAAGGGTTCAGGCGGCGCCGCCGGATCCAGCACGCTGAGCAGCGTGGCCGCCGCGACCGGATTGCCCTCCATCGTCAGGACGCCCTTGGCAACGAGATCCGCCGGTTTCTGGCCGGCGAAGATCATGCCCAGAAACGCCATCTTCGGCAGGCGGAGGGTTGCGTCCGCGCCGGCGCCGGTTCCGGCTTCGTGCACCAGAACCGAATTACGGATCGTGACGAGGCGCGTCTCGCCAACATCGGGGAAGTCGAACACAATCGACACCGATTTGCCCGCCGCCAGTTCGGGATCCACGCGCACGGCCAGCATGTCGAAGACCTGTTCGATGGAGATCGCGGAAATGACGTCCGGCGACAGCGTGGTGACGGAGGAAGCGGAAGGTGCCGCGCGCGCTTCGGCAGCGCCGGTCAGATACATGTTCCGCCAGAGTGAACCTTCGGCCTGGTAGCCCATCTGCTCGAACGCCTGGGCGAGCACTTCGCGGGCGTCCGTGTTCGAGGCATCGGCAAACACGATGTGGCTCGCCACTTCAGCGGCCCAGCGATAGTCGCCTTCGGTATAGGCCGTGCGCGCGATGCGGAGGGCCTTGCCGGCGCCGCCCATCGCTTCGACATAGCGTTTGCCCGCCGCTTCAGCCGGCCAGGGGTTCAGGTTGGCCGGGTTGCCATCATACCAGCCGAGATAGCGCTGGTACACGGCCTTCGAATTGTGCGCCATCGTGCCGTAGTAACCGCGATTGTACCACTTGGTGGCGAGCGGCTGAGGCAGCGCGATCACTTCGGCAATCTCCTCTGCAGTGTAGCCCTTGTTCATCAGGCGCACCGACTGGTCGTGCAGGTATTTGTAGGCGTCGCGGTGCAGTCCCATGAACGTGGTCACCTCTGCCTGACCCCAGCGCGGCCAGCCGTGGGAGACGAACATCACGTCCGTGCGGTCGCCGTAGAGGCGGATCGACTCGGTGAGATAGTCCGCCCACGCCTTGGAATCGCGCACCAGTGCGCCGCGCGGCGGAAGCACGTTGTGCATCGTGGCGTTGGCGTTTTCGGCGAGGCAGAGCGCCTTGAGGTGCGGAAGGTAGAAGTTCATTTCGGCGGGGGCTTCGGTGCCGGGCGTGACCTGGAACTCGATCTCGATTCCGTCGATCACGAGTTTCTCACCGGTTTCCTTGACCGAGCGGGTCGGCGCGATGAGGCTGAATGTGCCGCTCGGCAGGCCGGTGCCGATGCCGGCGCCGCCCTGACCTTTCGGCCCGGGCGTCAGGCGCGTTCCGAACTGGTAATTGGCGCGCCGTGTCATGGCCGGACCGGCGATCAGGTTCTCGCTGACGGCGTGCTCCATGAAGCCATCCGGCGCGATGATCTGAACCTTGCCGGAATCGACGTCCGCCTGGCTGACGACGCCTTTGACGCCGCCAAAATGGTCGCCGTGGCTGTGCGTGTAAATCACGGCGACGACCGGCTTGTCGCCGACATGCTTGCGCACCAGCGACAAGGCAGCGGCCGAGGTTTCGGTGGAGGTGAGCGGGTCGACCAGAATGTAACCGTTTTCGGTCGCGATCACGCTCATCACCGAAATGTCGAGGCCGCGCACCTGCCAGAGGCCGGGCACAACTTCGAACAGGCCGTGATTGTTCAGAAGGCCAAGATGCCGCCAGAGGCTCGGGTTCATCGTGTCCTGAGCCGCGCCATCGGCGAAATCATAGGCGCTGGCATCAAACACGACGCGGCCATCGGCGGCGCGGATCTGCGGATCCTCGAGGGTGGCGATGAAGCCCTGGACGGCAAGCTTGGCTTCGCTGTCATCCTCCCAGGGCAGGCCTTCAGCGAAAGTCTCATTCGCGGCAAGGGTCGCCGGCGCAGCTTCCCCGGTGGACACGGGAACGGGAGCACTCGACACGCTGCAGGATGCGCAGACGACTGCTGCGCACACGGCAGCCAGGGATTTCCGCATGAATTCCTCCCAGGAATACTGAATGCAGGGACTCATCCGACCCCGCTCTTCGGGCGCAGATTAGCGCGTTGGCCGTGCGGCGCAACGGGTTGGCCACGTTGTCGTTGCGGCAGTTTCCTCTGCCAACACTGGACGCTGTGGGGAGCCTGGGGCTAACCTGACACCATGATCACCGGACCGACGTCTCACAGCTATTACTCGCAGCGACTGCGCCTGCATTATGTCGATTGGGGCAACGCGGATGCGCCGCCGCTGATCCTGCTGCATGGCGGGCGCGACCATTGCCGCAGCTGGGACTGGGTGGCAGACGAGCTGCGCGGCGACTGGCATGTGATCGCGCCGGACCTGCGCGGGCATGGCGACAGCAGCTGGTCAGCCGACGGCGACTACACGACCCGCGCCTGCGTCTATGACCTGGCGCAATTGATTCACCAGAAACAGCTGTCGCCGGTGACGATCGTCGCGCATTCCTATGGCGGCAACATCTCGCTGCGATACGCGGGCATCTATCCTGAGAATGTGCGCAAGCTGGTCGCCATCGAGGGACTGGGCCCCTCGCCCAAGATGCTCGCGCAGCGCCTCAGCGTGCCGGCCGGCCAACGGATGCGGGAATGGATCAATGCCAAGCGGGCGGCCGCGGGCCGCAGTCCCCGGCGGTACGCAACGCTGGAGGAGGCCTACCAGCGCATGAAGGAAGAGAATGCCTATCTCAACGACGCACAGGCGCGTCATCTGACGATTCACGGGATCAGCCAGAACGAAGACGGCACCTATTCCTGGAAGTTCGACAACCACTTCCGCGTGATGTCGCCCTACGACATGGCGCATGCAGACGTGGAAACGCTGTGGCGGGAAATCACCTGCCCCACGCTGTTGCTGTATGGCGAAAAAAGCTGGGCCTCGAACCCCGAGAAGGATGGCCGGATCGCCCACTTCAAGAATGCCCAGGTGCGCCTCTACGAGAATGCCGGGCACTGGCTGCATCATGACCAGTTCGAACGTTTCGTCGCGGAGCTGAAAGCCTTCCTCTAGAACCGCGCGGTTCAGGAGAAATGCAGGCGGCGGTACTTTCCCCGGAAGTAGAGCAGCGGATCCCGGCGGGGGTCAAAATTGGCGCGAAGCACTTCACCGACCAGGATGATGTGGTCGCCGCCATCATGGATCTGGTGGCGCCGGCATTCAAAATTCGCCAGCGCGTTCGAGATCAGCGGCGCATCATGCCGGCCGCGCTTCCAGGGCGTTTGCTGAAAGCGCTCATCGCCCGGCCTCGAGAACAGGCGCGACGCCGGCTGCTGGCCGATATGCAGCACGTTGACCGCGAAATGCTCCGCTTGCTCTAGCGCTTTCAGGCTGTTTGACGTTTTGGCGATGCACACCAGCAATAGCGGCGGATCGAGGGAGACCGACGTAAACGAGTTGGCCGTGAGGCCTACCGGCTCGCCGCTCGGCGTCTCGAACGCCGTGACAACGGTGACGCCGGTGGCGAAACAGCCGAGGGCTTCGCGCAATGTGCGCGCATCGGAGCCGGAGCGGTATTCCGGCACGAAACGCGGCACGCGCCGCTCCATGAAATCGAGCAAGGTGGCGCTGAACAGGTCCCCCCGGTCGGCCGCAATCACGTGACCGGCATCTCCGATCTCGGCATATTCCGCACCCGGAATCTGTTCGACAATGCGGCTGGCCGAGACGGCGTCCGTCACATCACTGAGCGCGCCGCGCACGAACAGCACGGGCATCTGGATGTTCGGAGCGGCCAGCTTGAACCGTGTCAGCGCATCTTCCAGCTCGAACCGCTCGAGCATACGCGGGTCCCATGCGCCCTTTGCGGTCTCCGATGCGGCCCGCAACGTACCGGCGGCCGTCCGGATGTTGGTGAGATCGAGATCCGGCGGCGCATCTGCGAGCACCAGGCCCGAGGCGAGATGGGCGCCCTCTTCGCCGACCGCTGCTGCGGCAACCCATCCGCCGAGGGAGGCGCCGACGATGACGGGACGGGAGGGCAGCTGCGCGAGGATGGCGCGCAGGTCTTCGACATAGGCGCTGAAGTCGTAGCGTCCGTCGGCCGGCCATTCGCTCTCGCCGTGACCGCGCAGGTCGATCGCAATCACCTGACGCCCGGCCCGGGCCAGGGCGGAGGCGGTTTCCTTCCAGATGTCGCGCGTCTGCCCGCCGCCATGGACCAGCAGCACCAGCGGATCATCGGGGTCGCCATACACATCCCCGCGCAGGATGACGCCGGCGAAGCCTTTGAACTGCGATTGTGCCATGGCGATCCTCAGGTTCCGGCGGCGCAGGGGCGGGCGCCGGGTTGATCCAGTTCGTTGGATGTAGGGCCAGCCTCTAGCGTGAACATGGCGACATGGCGAGACGTGGCGCCGCAGCCCGCGGCGAAACCGGGAAGGATCGATCCCGCCGGGGCGCATGGCCGGTTCGGCCCGGTTCCACACCCCTGACGCGGCGAGGGATTGACTCAAGCCCGAAAGAACAAAATAAGAACATATGGACATTGCCACGCTCAAGACGAAGGGATTGCTGAGGGCCGTCGCGGCTGCGCCTGCCGCGGCGCCGGGC
>JBGSOU010000566.1:0-4732 GCA_041739025.1 Hyphomonas sp. | reverse complement strand
GGCCGACGCGGGCGCGAATGGGGCCGAAGCGGTAGAGTTCGAAGCCGAGACCAATCCGGGCGCGGGCTTCGGCCCGTTGCGCAAGATCGCCTCCGGCGGCGAAATGGCGCGGTTTTCCCTCGCGCTCAAATGCGCGCTTGCCGAGGCGGGAAGCGCGGCGGTGCTGATCTTTGACGAGGCCGACCAGGGCGTCGGCGGGGCGGTCGCGGCGGCCATCGGCGAGCGGTTTGTGCGCCTGTCGGGCACGCGTCAGGTGCTGGCGGTGACCCATAGTCCACAGGTTGCGGCAGCCGCAGACACGCATTGGATGGTGTCCAAGGACGGCAAGGCTGGCGGGACGCGGCTGGCCACGCTAGATGCGGGAACCAGGCAGGAAGAAATTGCCCGCATGTTGTCCGGCGCCGAGATTACCGATGAGGCGCGGGCCGCGGCCGGGAGGTTGTTGGAGGATGCATGAGCGGCGGGAAACCGGTCGGCGGGCTGACCGAGGCGGAAGCTGCGGCCGAGCTGGCGCGCCTGGCGCAGGAGATGGCGGAAGCAGACGCTGCCTATTACCAGAATGACGCGCCGGTCCTGACGGATGCGGCCTATGACGCGCTTCGGCTGCGCAATGGTGAAATCGAAGCGCGTTTCCCGCACCTGAAGCGCGAGGACAGTCCGTCGCTCCGGGTCGGTGCCGAGCCTGGCGATGGATTCTCCAAGGTGCGCCACGGCGTGCCGATGCTGTCGCTCGAAAACGCCTTCGCGGATGAAGACGTTTCGGATTTCGCCGGGCGCGTCCGCCGCTTCCTTGCGCTCGGCGAAGAGGTTGAACTCGCGATCACGGCGGAGCCGAAAATTGACGGGCTCTCTCTGAGCCTCACCTATGAAGCGGGAAAGCTCGTGCGCGCGGCCACGCGCGGCGATGGCCAGACCGGCGAAGACGTGACGGCGAATGCGCGCATGCTGGATGGCATTCCGGACGAACTGCGTGGCAAGGACTGGCCGGCCGCCATCGAGATCCGCGGCGAGATCTACATGGCGAAGGACGACTTTGCGGCGCTCAACGCACGCGAAGCGTCCGCCGGGCGCAAGTCATTCGCCAACCCGCGCAATGCGGCCGCCGGAAGCCTGCGTCAGCTGGATGCAGAGATCACGAAATCCCGCCCCCTTCGTTTTTTTGCCTATGCCTGGGGCGCGGTCAGCGCGCCGTTTGCGCAGACGCAATCGGGCGCCGTGGCGAAATTTGCGGACTGGGGCTTCCAGACCAACCCGTTGATGGTGCGTGTGCGGACGGTCGAGGAAATCCTCTCGTACTACCGCAGCATCGAGGCCCGGCGCGCCAGCCTCGACTATGATATTGACGGCGTGGTCTACAAGGTGGACCGGCTCGACTGGCAGCAGCGGCTCGGTTTTGTCAGCCGCGCGCCGCGCTGGGCGATTGCGCACAAGTTTCCGGCCGAGAAGGCCAGCACGACGTTGACCGGCATTGAAATCCAGGTCGGGCGCACGGGATCGCTGACGCCGGTGGCGCGGCTGGAGCCCGTCACGGTGGGCGGCGTGGTGGTTTCCAACGCCACCCTGCACAATGAAGACGAGATCGCGCGCCTCGGCGTGAAGCCGGGCGACATTGTCGAGATCCAGCGCGCCGGAGATGTCATTCCGCAAGTGCTTCGGGTTGTGAGGTCCGGCGAGGGACCGGCCTGGGCGATGCCAAGCGCGTGCCCGGTCTGCGGTTCGGCGGCGGTGCGCGAAATCGATGATGCGGGGCGCGAGGACGTGCGCCGGCGCTGCACCGGCGGCCTGATCTGTCCGGCCCAGGCGGTCGAGCGGTTGAAGCATTTCGTGTCGCGCAAGGCGCTGGACATTGACGGGCTCGGCGCAAAGCAGATCGAGCTGTTTTTCGAGAAGGGCGTACTGCGCGCGCCGCAGGATATCTTCCGTTTGCGGAAGAATATCGAGGCGGCCGGCTTGCCGCCCCTGGAAGACTGGGACGGGTTTGGCGCGGCGTCCGCGCGGAAGCTTTTTGCCTCGATTGACGCCCGCCGGGCGGTACCGTTTGCGCGGTTCCTGAACGGGCTCGGCATCCGGCATGTCGGGCAGACAACCTCTGGCCAGTTTGCGCGCAGTTTCCTCAGCTGGCAGAGCTTCTGGGATACGGTGACGCGTGCCGCCGGCGGCGGGCCGGACAGTGAAGGCTATCAGGACCTGACCGGCATTGACGGCATCGGCGGCGCGGCGGCCAACGCGTTGATCCAGTTCGAATCCGAGCCGCACAACCGCGAGATGCTCGAGGCGCTTCTTGCAGAAATCCGGATCGAGGATGAAGCGCCGGCCGCCACCGATAGCCCGGTCGCCGGCAAGACGGTGGTGTTCACCGGCACGCTGGAGCGGATGACGCGGGATGAAGCCAAGGCGCGGGCGACCGCGCTGGGCGCCAAGGTGGCCGGATCGGTTTCGGCGAAGACCGACATCCTCGTGGCGGGACCGGGCGCGGGATCAAAACTGGCCAAGGCGGAAGGCCTCGGCGTGCGCACGATGACGGAAGCCGAATGGCTGGACCTGATCGGCGAGGCCTGAGCCCCGCGCCGGCTATTTGCCGCCGGGGATCAGGCGCTGGATCAGGGTGCGGCGCTGCGACTCGCTCACGGCTTCAAGATCCACGCCTTCGTTCGTGAGCAGACGATAGCTCATCTTGTACCAGTCGCTGTCGGGATAGTTGTAACCGAGCGTGGCGCCAGCCGCGAGCGCCTGGTCTTTCAGGCCCAGTGTCAGGTAAGCTTCGACGAGCCGGTGCAGCGCCTCGGGCGCGTGGCTGGTGGTCTGGTAGGTTTCGACGACATTGCGGAAGCGGTTCACGGCGGCCAGCGTCTGGTTCGAGCGCAAGTACCAGCGGCCAACCGTCATTTCCTTGCCCGCGAGCTGGTCGTTGACCATGTCGAGCTTGACGCGGGCATCCTTGGAATACTCGCTGTCGGGGAAGCGGCGCACGATATCGTTCAGCGCGTCGCGGGCCTGCTCGGTCGTGGCCTGGTCGCGGCCGACATCGGTGATCTGGTCAAAGTAGCAGAGCGCCGTCAGGTAATAGGCATACTCGGCTTCGGTGCCGCCGGGGTGCAGCGCGAGGTAGCGTTGGGTCGCGGCGAGCGCGGTGGTGTAGTCGCGCGTCTTGTAGGATGCGTAGGCCGACATCACCATCGATTTGCGGGCCCATTCCGAATACGGGTGCTGGCGCTCGACTTCCGAAAACAGAAGGATCGCATTCGCGAAGTCATTCGAGTCCAGCTCGCCCGCCGCCTGATTGTACAGCTGTTCGACCGGGCGCTCCACATATGCCAGCTCGGCATTGCGCTTTGTCGACTGGCAGGCGCCGAGAGCAAGAACGCAAGCGGCGAAGGCCAGGGGCAGGGGGGAGAGTCTGGACATGGGTAGCGGCCTGTCTGTGCAGCGGGTTCGGATGGGCTCGTCTGCTTAGCGCGAATGCGCCGGGTTTTCCAAGGCCCGAATGGCAGGCTGATCCGGCCGGGGGCGGAGCGGGACGGGCTCAGACGGCCGCGCGGACGTCTTCCAGCGCCGCCGTCGTGCCGGCATCTTCCCAGCACCAGGCCGACGGCGTGGCCAGCAGGGCGCGCACCAGCCGGTTGTTCAGCCCGTGTCCCGGTTGAACCGCATCATAGTTCCCGGCAATCGGCGCCCCGGCGAGCATCAGGTCGCCGACCGCATCCAGCATCTTGTGGCGCACGAATTCATCTTCGCTGCGCAGGCCTTCCGGGTTCATGATGCCGTCTTCGCCGATCACGACCGCGTTTTCCAGCGAACCGCCCTGGGCGAGGCCCATGGAGCGGAGCATTTCGACATCGCGGGCAAAGCCATAGGTGCGGGCGAAGGCGAGGTCGCGCGCGAACATGCCGGGAGCAAGGCGCATGGCCATCTGCTGAACGCCGATATGCGCGTCGTCATACTCGATCCGCGCGCGCAGGGTCAGCACGTCATGGTCGGATGGCGACAGCACGGCCCGTTTTGGCCCGTCGCGCACTTCAACGGCTTCGAGGATACGGATCCGGCGGCGGGTTGCGCACTGGGCCTTCTGGCCAGCCAACATCATCAGTTCATAGAACACCGAGGACGACCCATCCATGATCGGCACTTCCGGTCCGTCGATCTCGATCACGAGATTGTCGAGGCCGAGACCGGCGATGGCGGCGAGCAGGTGTTCGACCACGGCGACCGATGTGCCGTGTGCGTTGCTGAGCGTCGTGCCAAGTTGCGTATCGGAAACGGACTCAGCATGGGCCGCAATCTCGCCTTTGCCTTCCGGCACGTCGACGCGAATGAACCGCACGCCTGAATTGACCGGCGCCGGCAGGATCGTCAGGCGCGCGCGCGCGCCGCTGTGCACGCCGATGCCGGCACAGCTCACTTTTCGCGCAATCGTCGTCTGGCGTTCAGCTGCCATGGGGTGGGTCCTCAGCCGGGTCCGTAAAAGTCTCGCGACCTACATGGCCTGACGACCGGTGCCACTCAAAACACGGGTTGTTTCGCCGTGTTACAGATTTGCCGGGACTTGGTGCGTAACGCCTTGTTTTTTTTGAACATTAACCGGCCGGAAATGTGTCGCCCCAGGGACACACTCACGGCTTAATGATTGGCGGAGCGGCGCAGGAAGGCCGGGATCTCCAGATCGGCGTCGTCGAAGGCGGCCGGCTCGGGATGATCGTCGGGCGAGGAGATGATCGGCGCATTCGGGGCGGGG
>JBGSOU010000562.1:0-12371 GCA_041739025.1 Hyphomonas sp. | reverse complement strand
ACCGGCGACAGCTACTCGCTGCCGGTCGAATACTTTGACAACCTTGGCCGGGCGCAGACCCTGACCTTCCTGTTCTCGCCCACCGTGCCCGCCACCGGCGCAAGCAACCAGTGGGCTGTGACAATTGAGGACAGTGCAGACACAACCGCCGGCTCGATCGGCGATCTCGACATCGTGTTCACCGACAACGCGACCTCGGGTGGCCGGATCTCGAGCGTCGCGGCGACGAATGGCGCGACCTATGATGCGACCACCGGTATCGTTTCCATCACCCTGCCCCACGGCCCGGTCGAAGTGTTCATCGGCCGTCAGAACGACAGCGCCGGCATCACCCAGCTCGCAGCCCCCTTCGCACCGACATCGGTTGCGAAAGATGGCGCACCGATCGGCGACCTTCAGTCCGTCGAGATCGATGATCAAGGCTATCTGCAGGCCATCTACGACTCCGGCTTCCGCCGGACACTGTACCAGATCCCGATCGGCGATGTTCCGAACATGAACGGCCTCGCTGCGCTTGATTCGCAGGCCTACAGCGTTTCGGCCGCCAGCGGTAACTTGTACCTGTGGGATGCCAATACGGGCCCGGTGGGCGGAATTTCAGGCTACGCCCTGATGGAATCGACCACCGACATCGCCCAGGAGCTGACCGATCTCATCGAGACGCAGCGCGCCTACACATCGAACGCGAAGATCGTGCAGACGGTCGACGAGATGCTTCAGGAAACGACGAACCTGAAGCGATAGTACCCCAAACGGCAAGGCGGACTTTTAAGTGAGCCTCTCCAGCGCCATCAACGCCGCCCGGTCCGGCCTCCAGGTCAGCAGCCTGAGAGCCGAGACCGTGGCGACGAACGTGTCCAACGCGACAACGCCCGGTTATGTGCGCCGGTCGATCACGCTCAGCGAAACCGTCCTTGGCGGGTCGTCCGTCGGGGTCCACTCGGATGGCGTCGCCCGGGTCAACGATACGGCCATCAAGGCCCAGCGGCGCGAGTTGACCAGTGATGTGGCGCAGGCCAGCGTGCTCGCCTCGACCTGGAAATCAATCTCGACCCGCATCGGTGATACGTCGGACGGTATTGGTTTGTTCAAGACCTTCTCCGACTTCGAAACGGCGCTTTCCCGGGCCGTTGCCACTCCGGAATCGACCAGCGCTGCCGCAGGCCTTCTGCAAGCCGCGCGCAACATCACCGACGAGCTCAACAGCCTGTCCGGCATGATCACGACCCAGCGCGCGGAAGCTGATCGAGAGATCGCGGACGGCGTCACCGTCGTCAACACGGCCTTGAAACAGATTGAGGACCTCAACGGCCGCCTGTCAGGCATAAGCCGGACCAGCGGCGAAGCGGCTGCCCTCATGGACGAGCGCCAGCGCGCGCTCGATACCATCGCGGAATACCTCCCCATCCAGACTGTCGAACGGGATCACGGCACGATTGATGTTCTCACCACGGAGGGTGTTTTCCTCCTGGCCGGACGCGCCCGCGAGATCGAGTTCGCTCCGTCTGCGGCCTTTGGGCCAAATGAAACCCTGGCCGATGGGGACCTTTCCGGCCTGACCGTTGATGGCGTGACGCTAACGCCCGGCGCCGCCTCCTTCGGTGCGGTTTCGGGCGGCCTGTTCGGCGCCCTGTTCACGTTACGGGATCAGGACCTACCGGCCCTCAGCGACCAACTGGACACGATCGCCAGCCAGCTGATCAGCCGCCTGTCGGACGATTCGATCGATCCGACCAAGACGCCTGGCGATCCAGGCCTGTTCATTGATACCGACACCGCCGGCGGCGCTGGCGTAGCGGGCCGCATCTCGATCAATGCTGCGGTGGACCCTGACCAGGGCGGTGCGCTTTGGCGCTTGCGCGACGGGATCGGCGCGACGACCCAAGGCGCGCCGGGAAACCAATCGATCCTCCAAGGCCTGTTCGACGCGTTCACAGCTGTCAAGGCGGTTGGCGCAACCGGCTTTGACGGCAGCTTTTCATCGACCGAAATGGCCGCCCAGATTGCGTCATACGCTGGTCAAGCGCGGATCTACAACGAGTCCGTGCTCTCCTCGACCGAAACCCAGTACAACATTCTCGTTGAAGCCGAACAGTCGGAGACCGGTGTCGATATCGACAGCCAGCTTCAGGACTTGATGCTTATCGAACAGGCCTATGCCGCCAATGCCCGCGTCATCGAGATTGCAGGCCAGATGATCAACACGTTGATGGAGCTCTGATACCGTGCGCATCACGCCCCCCGCTGCTAACCTGATTTCCGCCCAATTCGGCCGTACGGTCGCAAACCTGCGTGAAAGCATTGCCAAGACAGCCGAAGAAGCTACGACCGGCCGGTATGCCGACGTGACCTCGCACCTGTCCGGCCGCGTTGGAACAGCGATGCTCAGTCAGAAAGCGGTCGATAGTATCGCATTCCAGCGCGAGAATCTGAGTATCCGGGAAAGCCGCCTCGAAGTAACGCAGAGCAGCCTGGCCCTGATCCATGAACGTGTTCTCGGTCTCGACACAAGCATGCGCGAAGCCTTGTCGAACGATCAGAAAGTCTCGCAAGGGCTTACAGCGCGCGATGCGGCCTCGGCGCTCGAAGACGTGTTCAACAGCTTGAACACACGGTTTGGTGAGCGGTTCCTGTTTGCCGGCGATGAGACCGCCACCCAACCCCTCACCAGTCCGGACGACCTTTTGTCGGACCTGCGCAATCTCGCTGATGCGGCAGCAGATCCGGCCGCTTTTGCAGCGTCGCTCGACACATACTTCAATACGCCAGGCGGAGGGTGGCAGACATCCATTCTGCATAGCTCGGCAACCGCATCCGACCCGGATGCCGTAACAGCCAACGATCCTGCCATAGTCGAACTGATTTCCGGCTTGGCGGTGCTCGCCTTGTCTGATCCCGCAACCAGTCCCGCGCTCTTCCAGAACGAGCCCAGCATTGCGCTGGCCGGGGCCACACAAATTTCGAATGGCCTGACAGCCCTGACGAACGTGCGCGCGGATCAAGGGCTGATCCAGCAACGGGTTGAATCCGAGAAGCAATCGCTCGACATCGAAGAAACAATGCTGACCAACGCCCTCAATGCGCTGACGGCCCGCGATCAGTTCGAAGCCGCTTCGGCGCTCACACAACTCGAAACAACCCTGGAAGCCTCGTACCTGCTCACGTCGCGACTCTCTTCCCTGTCTCTGCTCAATTTCCTGAGGTAATCCGATGAAATGGTCCGTCTGGCTCCTTGCCGCCCTAGGCCTGTCATCCCTTCTGTGGACACCGCCCGCCTTTGCCCAGGCGCGGATTCGCGACATCGTGAATGTCGAAGGCGTCCGCCAGAACGACCTTGTGGGTTATGGCATCGTGGTCGGCCTCAATGGCACCGGAGACTCGGTGCGGAACTCACCGTTCACGGAAGATTCGCTGACCCACATGCTGGAGCGCCTCGGCGTCAACGTTCAGGGCGAGGAAATCAAGCCGAAGAACGTCGCGGCTGTGCTGGTCACCGCATCCCTGCCTGCCTTCGCGCGCAATGGTTCCAGCATCGACGTTTCGGTTTCCTCGATCGGCGATGCCAGCAGCCTCGAAGGCGGCACGCTGATCCTCACCCCGCTCAAGGGCGCCGACAATGAGGTCTACGCTGTTGCCCAAGGCAGCATCATCGTCAGCGGCATCGACGTCAAAGCCCAGGCCGCGCGCGAAACACGCGGCACGCCCACCGGCGGCGCCGTTCCCAATGGCGCCCGCATCGAGCGTGAAGTCAATTATGACTTCAACCAGCGCGACAGCATCGTGCTCGCCCTGCGCAATCCGGATTTCACCACGGCTGCGCGCATCGAAGACACGATCAACGCCGCCTTCAAATTCCCCATCGCCTCCATGCTCGATCCGGGCACGGTGCAGCTGGATCTGCGCGGCATGTCGGATTCGCCGTCCCGTTTGCTCGCGAGCATCGAGAATCTGCCGGTGACGGTCGCCAGCCCTGCCCGCATTGTCATCGACGAGAAGTCCGGCACGATTGTGCTCGGTCAGGATGTAACGATCTCGAAGGTGGCGATTGCGCAGGGCAATATCTCGATCCGCGTCACGGAGTATCCGGTTGCGTCCCAACCGAACCCCTTCTCGGACGGCGAAAGCATCGTCCTGCCGCGTTCCGACATCCAGATCACAGAAACCGGCAGCCGCAACATCGCGGTACTCCAGTCGAACGTCACGCTGTCACAGCTGATCGACGGCTTGAACGCCCTCGGTGTCTCGCCGCAGGAAATGGCCGACATCATCCGTGCCATGAAGACGGCGGGCGCGATTCACGCGGATCTGTTGATCCGCTGATCCAACCCGCCTCAATCCAGCAAGGCCGCGCCGGCGTCTTCCGGGCGACGCCGGCTCATGCTGGCGCAGACCGTCTTGAACGCCGCACGCCTTCTGCGCGGCTTGCCGCATCAGGAAGCGCGTCCGCGCCAATCCCGTCCTTGGCGCCCCTGCCCCTTTAGTGTGCAGGCGCCCTGACGTGTCTGCCTCATCGGCTTTCCGTCCCGGCCAGATACTGGCTTTGTGGACCGGTCTTCAGATGACTTACGCGGCCTTGTACGGGGCTTTGTCGCGGCGCTTGTCGACAGAGAACCGGGAGATCAGTTTGGACACTTGCTGCGCTTCACGCGACAGCGTGTGCGTCGCAGCCGTTGTCTCCTCCACCATCGCGGCGTTTTGCTGGGTCGACACGTCCATTTCGCCGATCGCGGACGTGATGTCGCCAATCGACCCTGCCTGCTCCTTCGACACGGCGTGGATGTCGCTGACAAGGTTGTTGATCTCCGAAACCTTGGCAGAGATCTGCTTGAACGCATCCCCGGTCTGCGCAACGAGTGTGACCCCGCCGCTGACCTGATTTGTCGAGGTCCGGATCAGTACCTCGATTTCCTTGGCGGCCTGGGCCGAACGCTGGGCAAGCGCCCGGACTTCCGTGGCGACGACCGCAAATCCTCGGCCGGCATCGCCGGCGCGAGCGGCTTCAACACCGGCATTGAGTGCCAGAAGGTTCGTCTGGAAGGCAATCTCGTCAATGACGCTGGTAATGCTCTGGATCTGCTTGGTCGAGGCGAAGATGTCTTCCATGGCCTTGACGGCCGAGCGGGCCACGACGGCGCCGCCATCCGCTTCCTTGCGCGCGCTATCGACGGCCAGCTTTGTCTGTCCGGCCTGATCGGCAGAACTGCGCAGGGTGTCGTTGATATGCCCGATCGCGCTGGCCGTTTCACTCAAGGTGACGGACTGGCGTTCCGTCCGCACCGAGAGATCCTCGGCGGCGCTGGAGATCTCCCGCACGCCTCTGTCGACACCCTGGACAACAGCCTGAATGTCCTTCAGCAGGGCGCGCAGCGTTGTGACGGCCGTATTGAAATTCTGGCGAAGTCCTTCATAGCCCTCCGAGAACCGGTGCTCGATCTCGCAGGTGAGATCGCCCGTCGAAAGGGCGCTCAGACCTTCCGCCAGCGCCTTGACGACCGCGGCTTGCTCTGCGCGCACGCGCTCGCTTTCAGCTTCAGCCAGCTGGCGCTGCGAGGCAGCCTCGGCTTCAGCCGCGGCCTGCGACTTGCGCGCCGCTTCGAGATCGCTGAGCGTCTTTTTCAGCGCAAGCGCCTCCCGCTCGATTTCGAGCCGGGTTGCAGCTTCCTTCTTCTGCGCTTCCCCGGTCGTCAGACGGGCCGCTTCGAGATCGGCCAGCGTGGTTTTCAGCTTCGCCGATTCCCGCTCGATCTCAGCGCGTGCCAGGTCTGCGTCCTTCTGGCGCTGATCGGCAGCCGAAGCATAGACCTGGACCGAGCGAACCACGATGCAAAGGCCAACCGCTTCAAGAATCAGAATGACCGCGTGCATGGCCAACCGGCCGAAGCTTGCTCCACCCGGATAGACGTAGTCCGATGCAACGAAGTTGAGCACGATGTGATGGACCGCAACAAAGGCCGCCGCCGCGATGATCACACTGATCATCCGGAACCCGCTGAGCAGAGCCAGCGCGGCGAAGAAGTACATGTGCGCATCGATCTGCCAGGGATGGCCACTCAGTGCGAGAACGATCAGGGCCGCGTGGGCCATGATGGTGACGCCCATGACGACAGATCCGGCCTGACCCTGAACCACATAGCGCGCGATCACCGAAATCAGGGCGATCCCCAATGACCCGGCCGCAAGAAGCAGGACGGGCGCCCCGGAGAGCAGGGCTGCGCCGGCCACGATCGGCACATGCAGGAATGAAAACAGGAGAAAGAGCGTTGCGGCAGAGGCGGATTTCAAAAGGTTGAACAAAGTTAGCTCCCGATGCACCAGGCGTTTGGCAGGAAGCCCGATTCCAGGACGGCCCGGGCCAGCATGAACTCTATTGAAATGCAGGCGATGACAGCGATGACAGCAATCAACACCCGGGCCGTCTTGAGATGAATCGAAGGGATCCGCTCACGCTCAGCCGCGCTTGGCAGTGTATGATCCACTTTCGCTCGTCCCACGCGACCCTTGTTGAATCCGGCATACCGTCAGATCACTTACGATCGCATTAAGCCGTCTCTGTAGTAGACAATACAGAGATGAGACCTTGCGCGCGCTGCCTCTCCGCTATCCAGGCAGCGGAACGCTCGCCTCGTCATTCTTGTCGGTCGCGCGGTTCATCGTGATGGTGCCGCGGCGGCTCAAGTCCATCAGCGTCGTCAGGAACTCACGCTGGAGCGTCTCGGCCTGTTCGCCGACGATCGGTGGAAGATCCTTGAATTCCTCGCGCATCGAATCCGCCATGCGGGACGATATGTTGCTGAGCAGGAATTCGAGGATCGGAGGATAGCTGTCGCGCAGGCTGGCGAGCAACTTGACCATGACGGCGCCGTCGATCTGGCGGAACACGACCGTCACGGCGTTGCGCGGCAGGATGTCCGGCAGCGCATCAATCGTGAACAGCCCTTTCTCGATGATCGGCAGCTTTGTCTCATGCGACGTGCGCAGGAACTCGATCAGGTTGTTGCGCTTCTGCGCCGGAATGAGGCTCAGCACTTCGCCGATCACCCCGAGATGATCGTCATTGTTCTCCACGACGTCCTGCGTCCGGTTCAGGAACTCGATTTCGATCATCCGCTCGACGGCGGGTTCGATGCTGGGATCGATCTTGGGTGATTCCACCATGTATCCGAGGGTCGGGCTGACTTTCTCGTCCGGCAGCAGGCAGAGGATGCTCGACACCATGGCCGTATCCAGCTTCCGGAGGATCAGCGCGATGATGTTCGGCGTCATGGCGCCCAGATACTCGGCGATCTGGGCGGCTTCCTTCTGGGCGAGCCGCGTCCAGACATCTGCCGTTTCGAGGAAGGAGAAGTCCATTTCAACCGGCGCCGTTCCGAACAAGGCGTTCATGCGCGCAGGATCGAGCACGCCGGCCATGACTTCACGCGCCTTGGCGGGACCGCCGCGCAACGAACCGGAGGTCTGGCGGAGCTGGGTGAGGAAGTCGATCACGATCTCAAGCTGTTCCTCGCGTGCCAGCGTGGAGATGTTTTCAAGCGCCGTGACGACCTTGGAGAGCGCCGCATCGTCAAGCTTCTCCACAATCGGGCGTGCCGCGCTTTCGCCGAGCAGCGCAATGATGACCGCTGCGCGCTGCGACGCGGAGATGTTGGACTTGCGCCCGCCCTTCCCCTGCCCGGCTTCGGATCGATCGCGCTTCACCGGCGTATTCATGACGTATAACCCCTGAGTACGGCTTCAGTAATCTTGAGCCAGCCATCCGCCAGAACGAAGAAGCCGAGCTTGAATGGCAAAGAGACAACCGTCGGCGGGACCATCATCATGCCCACCGCCATCAGGACGGACGCCACGACGAGGTCGATCACCATGAACGGCAGGAAGATCACAAAGCCGATCTGGAACGCGTGCTTGATTTCGCTCAGCATGAAGGATGTCGAGAGCAACGAGAAGGACGGCGGCTGGCCTTCCGCGACCGGACGGTTGACCGCGTCCGCCAGCGTCATCAGCGCCTCCGGATCCGTGCGCCGCATCATGAACTCGCGAAACGGATCGGTGGTCAGCGTCCAGGCCTGCTGCTCGCTCAGCGCGCCGTTCATGTAGGGCTGGATCCCGGTTTCCCAGGCCGACATGAAGACCGGCTCCATCACGAAGAACGTGAGAAACATCGCGAGCGCCATGATCATCATGTTCGGCGGTGCCTGCTGCACCCCGATCGCCTGGCGCATGAACGAAAAGACGATGACCATGAATGGCAGGCAGGTCACCATCATGGCGATGCCCGGCACGAGGCTCAGCACCGACACCAGCAACAGCAGCTGGATAACGGAACTGCTGAGCTGGCCGTCACCGCCCGGATTGATCAGGCCTTCGAGGGCCGGAATTTGTCCGGGCACGGCTTGTTGTGCCTGCGCAGCACCGGCGAAGAACGCCGCCGCTGCACACAGGAGCAATAGCCGGAGGAGGCTGCTGGTCTTAGACATCCTCGTCCGGTGTCCGTTCAATGATTTCGATGATCTTCACGGCGATCTGGCCATCGCCCGTCTCGACGAGTTCGCCGCGCGCGATCAGGCGGTTGTCGATGGACAGTTCGACCGGGTCATCGATACGCGACGACAGCGCAATGATCGATTCGGGCTGAAGCTCGAGAATCTCGGACACGCTGAGACGCTTCTGTCCGATCGAAACGGTCACGGTGACAGGTACGCTGTAGATGGAGCGGCGGAATGCATTCCGGCCGGATGCATCCCGGCGTTCGTCAACAGCTGTCTCGGCCGATGCTGGGTCGGGAAGGGCCATGCCTCTACTCCTTGGTCACGGTTTGGGTTGATTTGAGATGCGACAGGCTGGCCTGCAGCAAGCCATCGAAATCGAAGGACAGCCCGCCCGTCTGCCAGGAAACATCGACCTTGCCCTGCCCCGGCGCCGTTGCAGGAACAAGGGTGCAGCGATCGGCAAGCGAGGCGTGGCGCTCGATCATCACCTGCAACTCTGCCGCGAGAGCTGCGTCGGCGCGGATCTCGACCACGGCAGCCGACGCCGGCACCAGCATCGGCAGATGGCGGCTAATCTCCTCGGCCAGAAAGGCCTTCGACAGGAGCGGAAACAGCTTTGCCGCGATCGACTGAACGGCTTCCGCGACCTGCGCCTGGGCGTCGCGCTCGATCTTGTCGAGCTTGCCATTGAGGGCCAGGAGCGACGCTTCAACCTTCTTCAGGTCAAGATGGGCCGGCTGCTCGACCGGAGCTTCGATCACGGGCGCTGGCGGCTCAAAGGTCTCAATCGGCGCGATATCGATCCTGTCGAGCACGAGCCCCGGATCAGCGTCGTCGAAGGAGCGCAGCCAGTCGGTCGGCGGCAACAAGCCACCCTTTTCATCGAACCGGGGCAATCGCGTCAGCACGGCCTTACTCATTGACGGCAATCTTCTGATCTTCGTTCAGCCATTGCTGAAGCAGGGCGGCGGTCTCGTCCTCACGTTCCTTGGCGTAGTCCTTCAGGTAATTGAACGGATCGGACTCCGATGCGCCGCCTGCCGCTGCGGCGCCGGCACCCGTTGCTGCGGTACCGGTCAATGCCTCGTCGGTCGTCTTCGGCGACAGCATCGGCCGCACGACCCCGAACGCGAGCACGATCACGACCAGACCGAGCAGCAAGGCCTGAAGCCCGGACCACATGTACCGCTGCAGCAATTGCTGCAGCATGCCCGGTGCGGCGACCATGTCGGTTGCCGGCACGTCCTGGAACGGCATGAGTTCGACCGAGATCGAGTCGCCCCGCTCCAGGTTCAGGCCCGCCCCGGAGGTGACCAGCGCCTGCAGGTCAGCGATGATCGTCTCGCGCACCGCAGCTGCGTCGGCGGCCGCCGGATCAAGGCCCAGCGACTGCTCGTTGAGAAGGACGGCAATCGAGATCCGCTCCACCTGTCCCGGCAGTTTCTCGATCTCCGTGCGTGTCTCGTTGATCTCATAAGCGATGTTCTCGGACGAGTTCTTCGACGAGTTGGTGCTGCCCCCGGCCGCCGCGCCGGCTTCGTCCTGCGGAAGATTGCTGGCGACGGTCAGCGCACCGCCCCCACCACTGCCCGATTCGGTTGCGTCATTTGTCGTCCGGCTACGGACGACCTTTGATTGCGGATCGAAGGCCACGGTCGAAACACGCTGGCGCTCCCGGCTGACATCGACCGACACGGACACGCGGGCATTGCCGGCGCCCACACGGGCCTCCAGCAGGCCGGTGATCTTCTGTTCGAGCGAACTGGCCTGGTCGGCAGCCGCAAGCGACGGCTCCGCCATCTTGTCGGATTTCGGTCCGGCAAGGATGCCCTTGGTCGGATCAATCACGGCGACGTCTTCCGGCTTCAATCCCGAAACGGCCAGCGCAACGAGGTACTGGATGGCCTCGGCCTGATCCTGCGACAGGTTATAGGCGGTGGCGATGGTGACCGACGCCGTCTGTGCCGGCTGCGAGCGGGCGAAGCCCGAGCGCAGGCTCGCGCCAATGTGTACGCGCGCCGAGGTGATGCCCGGAATCGCGAGGATGGTGCGCGTCAGCTCGCCTTCCTTGGCGCGCCAGTAAGAGGCGTTGTACATTTCGGAGGTGACCGAGAACCCGTTCACCTCGTCCAGCAATTCATAGCCCTGCACCGACTGGCGCGGCAGCCCTTCCTTGGCGAGCGCAAAGCGGACCTGGTCGCGCTTGCCCTGCGGAATGAAGATTGCGCCGCCCTGGATCTCGTAGGGGGTTCCGGACTGCTCGAGTTCCTCGATGATCTCACCGGCATATTGCGGCTCGAGCCCTGAATAGAGGAGCGCCATCGGCTCCTTGGTCGCGCCCTGCACCATGAAGCTCATGGCCAGCACGATGCCGATCACGGCACCGGCAAGCATGAGCTGGCGCGAGAGCGGAAGAGCTTTAAGCGTATCAAAGAATTTCATGAACAAACTGCCCCAGCCGGGTCCGATTCTGGTCTAATGATTAAAATTAGCCGCCAATTCGTTAAGGTTATCTTTACTCAGGATTGTTCTAAGCAGGCTTGCGCTGCGTGATGGAATCCGGGGTCCAGAATGGCCAAGAAGCCAGAGAAGAAACCAGATGCGAAGGAGCCCGAAGCGGGCGCCAAGCCGGCCGGCGGGCTCATGGGCCTGCTGATGCTCGGCGGGGCGTCGCTCGTCAGCTCGTTCGGACTCGTTTACCTTTTGACACCCCCGCCTGCGGCGGAAGTCGCCGCCTGCGAGCCCGCCGAATCCACCGAGACCGTGATCGAGGCGGCGGCCAAACCCGACCAGACCTATGTGGAACTGAAGGAGATGCTGATCACCGTCGGCAGCGCCCCGGCAACCCGCTACCTCAAGATGAACATCTCGATCATCACGGATGTTGAAGGCGCCGGTGCGGTCCAGTCCGCCGAGCCGATGCTGCTCGATGCCTTCAATACCTACCTGCGGTCTGTCGAGATGAAGGATTTCGAAGATCCCGGCTTCTACCCCCGCATGCGGGAACAATTGACGCGCCGCGCCGAACTCGTGCTGGGCAGCGGTGTGTCAAACGGCGTTCTCATCACAGAATTCCTCCTGAGGTAGGCGCATGAGTGTCCAGCCCACAGACATTGCAATCTTCCTCGTGTCGTTCGCGGCCTGCGTTTACTGCTTCGTTCTCAGCAAGCGCCTGAAAGCCCTGCAGAACACCAAGGATGGCCTGGGCGCGACGATCACCGCCCTGTCGACCTCGATCGCGCAGATGTCGTCAACCACCCAGGATACGCGCGTTCGGGTTGAATCGATGGCAACCCGCCTCGCTCACCTGATCGCCGAGGCGGACAAGACCTGCAAGAAGCTGGAAGCGACGATTGCCTCGGTCGACACCGCCAAGGCGACGGCGACTGACGAAGTGCAGACCGCGCAGATGGACCTCTACATGATGATGCGCACCGCGCTCGACCAGTCGAAGGAACGAATCAGCGAAATGACCGCAGTGATGCGCCAGATGCGCGTCATGACCGACGAGGTCGCAGGCACGCTGGAGACCGCCGGCACCGCCGCCCCGGCTGCGGCCCCCGTCCGCTCGCGCACGTCCTGATTTGGCGATTTCTCCACCCGCAACCGGCCCCTGGCCGTAAATGTTTACCAAAAATTAGCCCGGTCCGTGAAAGGTTCCGGAAAGGTTTGCGTTAAGGTTTGGGGCCGCCTCCGGTCCCCCTGGAAGGCTGCGAAGAAGATCATGTCTTTCGTCAAGAACAATACCTCGCATGTGCTGCTGACGCTCGGCGTGCTGTTCACGATCGGCGGCGCCACCCGTTTTCTGCCGAACGGCCTCGCCTTCGCTGAAGAGGCGGGCGCTGCTCCCGCCGCAGCGGGCACCGAAACGGCGGCCGCCAAGCC